>JBIIFB010000275.1:0-3117 GCA_044237545.1 Pirellulales bacterium | reverse complement strand
TGCCATCCGACCAATTGCCGCCGTGAAACAGAAGGATGCCCGCTACCTTTTTCGTGTCGGGATTGTGATCGCTCGGGGAAAAGACCTCGATTCCGCGTGGCGTCCCACCCGACGTCTTGTAGACGTATTTTTTGACAACCGGCTCGGCGGCATCAACATCAAGACCAATCGCCGAGAGCAAGAGGCCGCAGACGATCACGGTCACGACGGCTTTCAACGGCATTCGCTGCCACATTGGGTGTGTCATGGTTACGCATCGTGAGCACCGGCAATCGACGCCATATGGCTGGCGAATCGTCCGGCATTGAACGTAGGATACACTCGCGACTCACTCGTCCACCAGCAGTGACGGGTAAGAGTGATTCAAACGAGCGACCAGCGAAGTGCGACTCGTGTCTGAAACACGTTGACCGTTCAAGCCCGGTCGCAGGTCTCGCCTTCAGGAACAGCGGTGTGAAGCATCTCGTATTCATCGGTTCCATGCAGCCGCCCGAGGACTGTGCGCGGAATCCCTGGGCGTCGGCGGCCATGAATATCACACAACTGGAATTGATGCGGGCGATGCGGGCCTGCGGCGGCGCTCGGGTGACAGGTCTGAGCCTGCCCGGTGCATCGGCCTCAAGGACCCGGCCCCGACGCCGGCCTTTCAAGCGCAGCGTGCTCGGGGATGGCCTTGTCATCGAGCAACTGCCGTCGTTCGCACTGGGTCCGGTGCAGGTGCTGACGCAGGTCTGGTCGTTGACGCGGCGGCTCCTCGGCCGCTGGCCCGATGGACGACCGGACGCCATTCTCGTGGCGAACGCCCTCTCGCGATTCGTGTCCCCCGCGCTCCTGGCCGGATGGTGGTATGGCATCCCGGTCGCCACGATCGTGGCCGATCTGACGGGCGTTCAGCCCAGCCAGCCGCCAGTCACGCGGTTCCGAAACTGGCTGCAGACCGTGATGGTCAGGCTCTCGCCGGGCACGATCGTGTTTTCCCCGCACACGGCCACCGAGTTTCGCCGTGGCAAGCCCTCGATTCGTATGGTTCCACCGCCAGCCTCATGCCTGCTCGAACTGCTGCAGCCTCCTCCGGAACCTGCGGCCCACGCCACCTACTTCGCCGGGTCACTTTCCGAATCGACTGGCGTGGACCTGCTGCTCGATGCCATACCACTCGTCAAAGACACCACGCTACAGTTTTGGTTCAGTGGCCGGGGCCCGTTGGAAGACCGTCTGAAGCAGCAGGCGGCGGCTGATCCCCGCATCCGTTTTTTCGGGTTTGTGACGCAGCAGCAATACAGCGACATGCTGCAACTGGCAACGGTGCTGGTGAACCCGCGTCCTTCCAGGCTGCTGGAAAACCGTTACAACTTCCCGTCGAAATTACTCGAATACATGACGGCCGGACGCCCCATCATTTCCACGGTGACCGCGGACGTGGCAGACCGTTACGGCGAAGCCGTCTGTGTGCTCGACGACGAGACCCCGGAGGGGCTGGCTCGGTGTATCGAACGCGTTGTGGCCGCTCCGGCGGAGGAGCGGTCAGCCATGGGGGCCCGTGCCCGCGGTGCCGTCGAGGGCGTCACCTGGCGAACCGAGGCCGAGAAAGTCTTGGCGTTCATCGAGACTCTCCGTCGCGACAGCCGCAACCCGTGACGGCGATCCGGGCTCTGGATAGGTGCTCGAAGCGGCGAACTTCCGGATCAATCGCGAGAGCTTTCGGCCGGGCCGCCCGCACAGCGTGAGCCCGGTGGCCACGGCCCTCAACACCGCCGTGGGGACGGGCAGTGCCGGCCCCGGAAACCACGACACCAATTCGCCCTGGCTGATCGGCATCGGGTCGGTGACGTTGAGGATCCGTGGCTGTGTGGTGTGGGACTCCTCCAAGGCCGTCACGATGGCATCGACGGCCGTGGACAGTGCGCAAAGACTGTGCACCGGAGGCGGCAGGAGCCGAAGTTTCAGCCGCGTGCCAGGCAGGAAGACCCGCTTCGCCACGTCTTGCAGGTTGGTGGGATCGTAGATCGGGGCGAAGCGGAGCACGCACAGGCTCTGGAACGGCTCCGCGGACAGCAGGGGCTCCGCGAACAGCAGGTGTTCCGCCTCGAGTTTCGATGCGGCGTAGGGTGCCTGCCGGGCATCCATCTGCCGTGAGCCCGTGAGGATTTCGTAGACGGCAACGGACGAAGCGTGGACAAACCGCGCGCGGGCATTGTGGCCGGACTCCCGCAAGGCGGCGATGAGATTCCCGGTCGTGGTGGTGTTGGCCTGCAGAAAGTCTTCGAGGGTCAGGCCGCTGAAGTCGTGGGCACGGGCCGCGAGATGCACCACGCCATCGACCGCGTCGACTCCACGTACGGCCTGGTGGACTGCCTGCGGGTCGGTCAGATCGCAGGCCACTGCATCAACGCCCCGATGCCGGCCGATCGTCACGACCTCGTGGCCACGGGCCACAAGCGCCGGCACGGCCGCCGAGCCGAGATATCCCGAGCCGCCGGTGACGAGAACCCTCACGCCCGCTCCCCGTTCCGGCAGAGATCCCGAAATGTTGTGAACGAGAATCCCGCATGCTGCAGCAGCAGGATGAGCTTCTCGAGCTTCCGGGCCACGCCCGCACGTCCGAGCGAGAAACGCAGCCGCTGTGAAAGGGAGAGCTTTGCCGCACCGGCAGGAGCCGGCCGCGTCGACAGTTCGAACGGATGGATGTAGAGCACGTAGAGCGGATGATCGGCCGCATACGAACTCAACAGCGGCCGCATGATCGCCCAGGGAGCGATCCGCAGGTAGCCGCCACCAGACACCGGCAGCCGCTTCCCCATCACCGGCAGCGTGCTGACCTCGAATTCGTGAAAGCCCCGCAGCACGCCATGGCCGTCACAGACCTCGGTGAAATCGTCCACATCGAGACTGCCGTAGAGGGGATGCCCCGTGAAATCGATGCGGCTGGAATCGTAGGTGTAGGCTGCGAGCCTCACCTGCTCCAGCCGCTCGCGGTCGATGCTGAAGCAGGGCGCACGGAATCCCTCGACGGGCCGCTGCACCACGTTTTCAATCGCAGCCTTGCTCTGCTGGAGATCGACGGCAAAGTCGTCGACCGTCATCTGCAGGGGCCGCTTATGCGCCATGCCATGCGAG
>JBIIFB010000020.1:0-30061 GCA_044237545.1 Pirellulales bacterium | reverse complement strand
ATGCCGGCTGACGGCGGGGGCCAGTTTGCTTAGACTTTGGGGAACGAAGAGCCATCAAACTCCTGAGCACCCACCCGAAAAACCCCAACGACGGTTTCTCGGACAGACGCCTCTCACAAGACTGCCGTCAGCCGTCCGTTCGTGATGGTGGTCCTTCAAGGTGGCGATCCCGAAGGCCGGGTCGATTGTTTTTCCAAAAGGGCACGCGATGACAAGGTTGGTTTCCTTCGGCGTGATTCTCGGGCTTGTGGCCATCTTCGGCCTGCTCTCGCTGCGGGTAATGGCGAGTTTCCTCCTGCCGCTGTTGCTGGCGGCGATGCTGGCGGTGATCTTCGGGCCGCTGCACCGCTGGCTGCGGGATCGATTTCTGGTGCCAGACTGGGTGGCGGCCAGCCTGACGACACTCTTCGTGCTCCTGATCGTGCTGGTGCCGCTGTTTCTCCTCGTCTCGCGGGCCGGCGGCGATGCCGTGGCCATGCTACGGAGCCCCGAGGGCATCCGACTCGATCCGAACGTGCTCGACGGTCTTGTCAACACGGTCAACGACGCCACCGGCCTGCACGTGACCAGCGAGAGTGTGAACGGCGAGCTGCGCAGGGTGGCCGAGGAATGGATCGGCCCGATCGCGGCCCGGGCGCCGGTCGTGATCGTAAAACTGCTGATCGGCATGATCGTGATGACGGTGAGCTTCTTTTACTTCCTCGCCGATGGGCGACGGATGTTTGAGGCGGTCACTCGGCTCGTGCCGCTCGACCGGCGGTATCAGTGGCAGCTGCTTGACGAATTCGAGGAGGTGAGCCGCGCGGTCGTGAGCTCCACCCTGCTGGCGGCGATCGTGCAGGCTGTGCTCGCGGGTTTTGGCTTCTACGTTGCCGGGCTCGGGGGCGTGTTCCTCCTGACACTGCTCACGTTTTTCGGGGCGCTCGTGCCTTTCGTGGGGGCGGCGGCGGTCTGGGGATCGGCCAGCCTCTACCTCCTCTTCTTCGTGAAGGACACATGGGCTGCGCTCGGTCTGGCTCTGTGGGGAGGGTGCGTCGTCTCGACGATTGACAACGTCATCAAGCCGATCGTGTTGCACGGGCAGTCGAAACTGCACCCGCTGCTGGCGTTGCTGAGCGTGCTCGGCGGCGTGGGGGCCCTGGGGCCGATCGGAATCTTCGTGGGGCCGATCGCCGTGGCCTTTCTGCAGGCCGCCCTGACCATGCTGCAGGCTGAGATCGTCAGCCTCTCCGGCCCCCTCAGGACAGACGTTGGGGCCGAGACCGGGAAGGAGACCGGAATAGAGGCCGGAATAGCCGCCGGGAAAGAGGCCGGGATGCAGTCGGAAGCAGAGGGCACGACCGGAAAAGGGACCGTTATCGCAGGGGAGACGATCACACCTGTGACGGGCGGAGTTGCACAAAGGCCCGTCGAGAGGGTGAAATCCTCCTGACAGGCGTGGACACCTCTGGTGCGGTGAGGGCGGCTCGGCCAGCCCGGTAGTCCACGCCTCCGTCCGAACTTGCTGACACTTTTTCTTTGCCGTTTGTGGAGACGACTCACGTGCGCGCGATCCTGATCATGATGGTCTTGCTGGGAACGATGGGGCTCACCACGTGGGCCTCGCCGGCATTTGGCATCGAGGCCGCCTTTGTGCCCGCTGTCGAAGGCGGTGGCGATTACCTCGTGCGGGTCGAACCCGACCTGGTCCGCGGTGGCACCCCGTATACGTTCACGAGTGACGTGCCGGCCGACGCGCGGGATGTCCGTCGCGTGAAGATCTACGTCGCCGACTCCTGGCCGCCCGCCGTGGAGCGATCCGTGATCGAGGCATCGCGGCGGCCGCGGGCCGCGCCGGTAGTGGCATCAACCCCGGCCCGCATCGCCGATGTTGAGATGGGCACAGCGACCACGAGCAAGCCGTGGGCACTGCTGACGGGAAGCCTCGTCACACTGTTTCTCTCGCTTGGCGCCAACGCCTATCTCGGCATGTTGTTGGCCACCATGCGGGCCCGCTACCTTCGCGACATCCAGTCGGGTGTCGTGAAGGTGTGATACGGTTCAGACGTACGCCGCGCGGATTCCGCTGATTCAGGGCACGTTACAAACTCGCCCCCACGGGGGCGGGCACGAACACACGGTCTGTGCCTTCGTGGCGGCAAGTTTTTAACTTGTCCGTTGCCCCAACGCGGACGTTGCCCCAAGGCGGATGTTGCCCCAACGGGGATTCCGTACGTTGATAAATCGCCCCCCGGAAACCGGCGGCGGGGCGTCGCTTATCTGCGGCGAGTCCGGCCGCTCGAGCGACGCGGCGTCGGCCGTGGAGCGGAGGCCTGCCGCGACTCGTCGGCACGTGACCCCGCGGGCATGCCGGGCTCGCGGTGCCGGATCGCGGCGTAGCCCCCAGCCGGGCTGAAGAAGAAATGTTCGGCCGGCCAGGCGCCAGGATCGACCTCCTGAAAGTGAACAGGCGGCGTGACCGGCCGCGAGACGACCACCGGCTGCGGCTTTGGCGCGGCTGCCTGTTGGGGCTGCGGTTCGGGTGGCAGCGGCGTCGGGAGGGCCAAGGGCTCTGGCCGCCGCCGCCAGTCGCGGGTGGGATCGCTGAGGGAGCGAACCGTTGCATTGGCCTCGGCAAAGATGGAGGCGACGTGGGCATGGCAGGTGAAGACGAGCATCTGCGGCTCACCGGGCTGGTCGGCGACGAATTCGACCAGCACGCGGGCCGCGGCCCGCGCCCGATCGTCGTCGAAGTTCACCAGCGCGTCGTCCATGACCAGCGGCAGCGGCACGCCGTGCCGCTGCAGGTCGCGGACGAGCGCCAGCCGCAGTGCGAGGAACACCTGCTCGCGGGTGCCGCGGCTGAGGCGTTCCGGCTTCCAGACGGAGCCGTCGCGATCGTGCACCTCGAGCCGCGCCTCGTCGATCGTGGTGGTGATCGCCGTATGCCGGCCGTCGGTGAGCCGGGCCAGCCAGTGCGAGGCCTCGCGGAGCACGGGCGGCTGGTGATCGCGGGCAACCGTCAACCGTGTCTCCTCAAGCAGGAGGCCCGTGCGCTCGAGGAGCCGTCGGCGATCGAGCTGAGCGGCCAGTTGCTGCTCGACGTCGGCCAGTTCCGACTGCAGGGATTCCGTGCTCCGATCCCGGGCCGTCGCATCGACCTTGGCAGCAACACCAGCCCGGCGGTCGGCGGCCAGCCTGAGCGACGAGCGGAGCCTCTCCGTCGCCTCGCAGGCCTCGGCCAGACGCCGCTCCAGAGGGGTCGCCGTCGGGTCCTGTTCGCGAACGGGTGCGGCCAGCCTGGTGGTGGCGGCCTGACCAGCCTTCGCCGGCGTGAGTGGCCGACGGACATCGCCCCGGCCAGGAAGTTCGGCGATCACGACGGGCACCGACTCGGCATGCAGCCACTGGTCGAGGTCGGCTGGTCCGTTGACACGGCGACGGGCATCGAGCCAGGCCACCTCGGCCGCCTCCGCCTCGAGCTTTGTCCGTTCGAAGAGTGGACGACGGTCGACCTTGTCGAGGAAATCCTGCTCGTTCGTCACCGCCCAGCGGGTGAAGAAGTCCTTCACGTGGTGTTCGGCCACGGCGAGCTGCTTCTTGCCCCGGCGGTGCGACGCACGGGCCCGCTCGAGTTTGCGGGTGAGCGAACCGCGGCGACGGTGCGCCGAGGACTCCGATGCCAGCTTCTCACGAAGCTGGACCAGATGCTCCAGCGGCGTCGCCTCCGGCACGAGATCGCATTCCACCATCAGCTCGTCGATCCGCTTGGCGACCGCGGCGAGTTCCTCCCGCTTGTGCCGGGCCTCCTCCGAGAGCCGGCGACGATCGTCGTCGAGGGTGAGGAGCGTCTGCCTGTGCAGGCCGATCTGTTTGACTTCCCGCGGCGAGAGTGTGATCGGCAGGCCGCGATGTTCGAGCGCCTTCTGCCACCGCAATCGGGCGGCCTTGCGGAGCGAGAGCGCCCGCTTGAGCGCCTGCTTGGCCACGGCGACCTTGTCGGAGAGCACGTGCATGGAGCCTTCGCGGGCTGCCAATTCCTCCAGGCGCTCGACCTCCGCCTGAGCGAGGGCCGCCCGGCGTTCGAGTGAATTGACGGTGTCGACAGGGATCTTCTTGTCGAGCAGGCCGCACTGCGCCAGGAGTTCTTCCCGCTGCTTGTGCACCATCTCGCTCTGACTGCGGGCTGCCTCGAGGCGGTTGGAGGCGGCGCGGTCGAGCGACCATGTCGTCACCGACGCGAGTCCCGTGCCGGCCAGCCCGAGCGCAGCCAACGCGTAGGCCAGCGGACCGGTGACCGTCTGCGGCAGGAGCAGGCCCGAAAGCAGCATGCCCGCGCCGGTCACGAACACCGCGCCGAGGGCAATCAGCCAGCCCAGTGGGATCAGCTGGCCTTCCAGATGGGTCGCAACCTCCTTGTCGATGCGGATGATCGAGCGATCAAGCTCCAGCATCTGTGCAGCGGCGGCGAGGCGGTTGCGAAACAGCGTGGCCCGCCCGCTGGCCTCCTCGATGGCCTCGGCGATCGTCATCCCCTTGGGGCCGATGCCGCCCTTGACCAGTCCGCGGGTGTCATCGAGCACGCCCATGGCTTCGGCCACGCCCCGCTTGGCCTGCTTGACCCCCCGCGAGGCTACGACACAATCGCGGGCTCGGGCCTTGAGGGGGCCGAACGATTGCGTGAAGCCTTCAGGCAGAAGCACGTCTGGCAGCGTGTCGGCGGCATCGAGCGGGCCGCTGATGGCGACGATCCTCGCCAGCCCCGCCGTGCCAACCTGCTCACCAAAGCGACGGGCGGCCAGCCGCGCATACGACTCCGCGCGGGCTACCTCCGCCACCATCCGTTCCAGCTTGGGCTGTTCCTCGCAGACTGCCGCCACGGCGGCGCGTCGTTTCCAGATCGCCGATTCCGCGGGCACCTCGGCGAGGCTGCGGGCCAGCCGGCTGCGGGTCCGCTGTCGGCGGCGGGCCAGCCGGGCCAGCTTGTTGCGGAGCTTGGCTCCGCGTTTCCACGCGTCGAGATCGGCATGCACGAGCGTCGTTCCCATCATGGCGTCGAGCTGCGCAGCGGTCTGCCGATAGCCGATGTAAAGCGGTTCGAGCCACAGCACTCCGCGGACGACGTCTTCCTCCGCCACGGAACGCTCGATCGCGGCCTCGAGCATGGCGAGCTCGGCATCCGTGCGTGCCAGTTCGGCCAAGAGGCTGCCCGCCGCCATGGCCGGCGCATTCAAGGCGGCGAGCCGATCGAGCACCTCGTGCCGCCGCAGCCGCAACGACTCGATCGGCGACACGGCCGGATCGCTCGACTCGAGCCGTGCCATGGCCTCATGGATATGGCGGAGCACGCGGGTGACCTTCGAGCGGTCGAGGCCGCTGGCCAGTTCGTAGAGTCGGCTGCCGCAGCCCTCCGGCTCGAGCGTGCGGAGTTCGTGCAGTTCGTCGAGGCCGAAGGCCATCACGTTGGTGAACGTCCGCTCGTCGATGTCGCCCACGATGTCCTGAAGATAGGGACGGTTCCAGGGGCGTCCATCGGGCGGGGGCACGATGTCCTTGATCGAGATGAAGTCGCCGTGGTCGCCGCCGAGACCGACGATATCGTCCTCGTAGCTGGCCTGTGTCAGCGTCGCCAACTCCGGGCCCTCGTGCCGCCGCTCGATCGACAGCCGGCGGCCCTCCGGCCCGGTGTGGACGACCAGCCGGCCTGCGCACGGCAGCTGTGGGTCGAGCACCCCACGGCGAAAGAGGCCTTCAAAGCCGAAGAACATCGCCCGCAGAAACTCGAGCAGCGACGTCTTGCCGGTCTCATTCGTGCCATGCAGTACCTGCACGCCAGGACCGAGCTGGTCGATCGTGACTCCATGCAGCGAGCCGGAGCGTTCGATGTGGATCGTTTCGATGTGCATGTCGCAGACTCCGTGGAAGCGCCAAGTCAGGTGGTCAGGTCAGGTGGTCAGGTCAGGTCAGGTCAGGTGGTCTCAATCAGTTCGAGGGCGAGCCAGGCAGACTCGCGGGCAAGGTCCGCGGGGACGGTGTGCAGCGGCTGCTGCTCGAGTCCGTTGACGATGTCGGCCAGGGCCGTCGAGAACGATGTGGTGCTGCCCGGCTTCGCACCGGAGCGGGAGTGGCCGAGTGCCACGAGCGACTCACCCGGATCGGCGACGACCTCGTGGCACCAGGCGCGAAAGGTGCGGGCGTCGAAGAGCTGCCGCACCCTGGCCAGTGTCTCGGCCGAGATCTCGGCGACCCGCACGCGGCGGGCCACGCTCGTGCCGCATTCGACGTGGCAGCGGATGATCTGCAGCGGCCCCTGAGGATCGTGCGCGAGCCCCTCAAGCGCCGACCAGATGGTGGTCGCCAGTTCCTCATCGCCGCCGGTCGCGGAGGCAATCGTGATCGTCCGCCACGCAACGTGGTTCGTCGGCACCTCCCGCCAGTTGTGCCGCCAGTCCGTCCGGGATTCGAGCGTGTCGCGGCGTGTGCCGGAATGTGATCCGTCATCCACGGTCGGATGATCGAGCAGCGTGAGCATGCCACACGAACCAGCCGCCGCCTCGTGCGCCGAACGGGCCTGCAATGCCGGCAGATGGTGCATGCCGGGGGCCAGAGGTGGTCGTCGCCGGGACCCCCACACACCAAACGAGGCCATGTGTGGTCCGCCACCGGAGATCCCGTGATGCTCCATGGGACGAGACTCCATGCGAGCCGATTCATCGTCCCAGCGTTCCGAATTCCAGTGGCCCGCATCCCAGCCGACGACGATCCGCCGCTCGAGCGTCGAGAGATGATCGTGGGGGGCATCGGCGGGCGTCGTCAGCGCCGCTGCAACGGCGGTGTGTCTGTCGCTGGCCGACACAATCTCGACCGTGATGCCGCGGATCTCCAGGTGCAGCGACGCGACGGGCGTGACAAACACGAGCCCGGCCGGTTCGCCGAGCATCCGCGACACGTCGTTGCAGGCCGTGGCGTCGGCTGCGAGCCAGACCGTGCGGCAGCCATGGGCCGCGAGCCCGGTGATCAACGACCGGAGCAGGGCCGCCTGCGCCGGGCTGGCCCGGTGTGGATCGAGGATGCGGCCGAAGAGCACGAGCGCCTGGGCGTCGGCCTGCCGGGCGGCAGCGGCAGCAGACAGGAGCGCGTCGGTCGCAGCGGTCGCCACCGGTTCCGCTGCGGCGGCCGGTGCCGACTCAAGCCTGGGCAGGGGGCGGTCGATCGCGGGATCAAACGCAAACACGAGGTCGGCCACGGCATCCACCTTTTTGTCTGTGCACCTCGCGCGGGTGCTGATACGCCGCGGGCCGACCGCCGGACCATAGAACAGGCCCGAGACGACCCGCGGCAGGGAACACAGGAAAGATGGGGGCACTGTACCGCCTCACCCCCGATCGCGGCCAGCGCAAAAAAGCCTTGAAAAATGGGGGTGGCAATCCAGTTCGGCACTGAAGGCGGTTTTCCCACGGCGGCACGTTTTCAGTGTGCCAGGGGCCCCATCGCGGAATAGGAATCATCGCCCCCAAGAGGTCAGCGGAAGCATCGCTCACGCCGGCCAGCGGAAGCAGTCACGCCACAGGAATGCCGCGTGCACCCGTATGACGACGACTCAAACCGCTCGTGAACGGCAGTGTACGATGGGGTTTCGCCCAGACGGCGGCCTGGAATCCAGACGGCGTCGGGAAAACTGTTGCCATAGGTCTGTCTCGCGCAACTCCCCTCATCCCTCGCTAGGGATCCACCGATCGTGAGTGACACCCATCCCGGCATGGACACGGCCGCGACCGTTCACGCCGGCGTGAACCTGATCGGGCACTTGACCGCCGACATGGGGCTCGGCGTAGCCGCGAGAAACACGCTGACGACGCTGCTGGCAAACGGCTGCCCGGTGGCGGCGATCGATGTCGATCCAGGCGGCGGACGGCACAATGCCGACGTCACGTTTTCGCACCTGCTGACGACCCCGCCGGCAGCCCCCCATCCGATCAACCTGTTTCATTTCAACCCCGGTGATTTCATTACCCTGCTCGACTCGCGGCCCCGGTGGCTCGACATGGTGCAACGCGTCAACGCGATCGTGCCGTTCTGGGAGCTGCCACTCTTGCCGCTCGTGCCCGATTGGGCCGGCGTGCTCGGAGCGATGGATCTCGTGCTCGCCCCAAGCCGCTCCATTCTCGAGGCAATCAAGCGGTCAGCGCCGGCGGTGCATGCTGTGCACTATCCGCAGACGGTCTTTCTTCCCGCGGGCGTGGCCGACTGCCGCGAGACCTTCGGTCTGCCCCGCGACGCCGTTCTTTTCTTCATGAACATCGACGTCTCCAGCGACCTTGCCCGCAAGAACCCAGCCGCTGCCCTGGCCGCCTTTCGAGTCGCTTTTCCTTGTAACGAAAACGTATCTCTGGTCGTCAAGCTCAGTCATTCCCGCACCAGAATGCCATGGGCCGATCCCACCGACCTGCTGGCCGAACTCGCTGGCATGCCGAATACCATCGTCATCGACCGGCAGCTCAGCTACGTGGAAACGCTCTCGCTCAGCGCCGCCTGTGATGTCTACGTGTCGCTGCACCGCGCAGAGGGCCTCGGGCTGAATCTGCTCGAGGCGATGTCGCTGGGCAAGCCGGCGATCGCCACCGACTGGTCAGGCAACATGGATTTCATGTCACACGACGACGCTTGCCTTGTTGGCCATGATCTTGTGCCGGTGCGGGCCCGCCACGTCGCCTACCGGCCCGAGGCGATCGGCCCCGGACAGTTCTGGGCCGAACCCCGCATCGCCGAGGCCGCGGCATGGATGCGTCGACTCACAGACGACGCGTCGCTCCGTCGTCGGATCGGCAGCGCGGCACGCACCGCGATGGATGCCCGGCGGTCAGACGTTTTGCAAGGGGGCGTTCTGGCAGATCTCTCCCAGGCCGCGGCCGCATTCCAGCCGGGCCACTCGGCAGCAAGACGGATGCGTTGGCAGCGGCTCCGCACCCCCCCGGCCACCCGGGCGTGGAAGTTGGCCACTCGCGTTGCACGGCGTCTGCGGAGGGTGATCGCGGGCTGACCAGACGGCCGAGGGTGATGCCGGCCTGCCGCAATGGCGAGCACCTCGTGAGAGGGTGCCGTCTGGGTGCGAATGGGTTCTTCATGGGTTCTTTCTGGACTCACCGTTTGGTCAGTCGTATCGAAAGAGCCTCGAGAAGAGCGATTCCTGTCCTCCCCATCAGCGCAAGAAAAAACGCCCATTTTCAGGGCGTTTTTTGCATGATCAACCGGGTTTTCTGCAGTGCCTCGTCTTGGACTCGAACCAAGAACCCTCTGATTAAGAGTCAGATGCTCTGACCAGTTGAGCTAACGAGGCAGCCCCTGTGTTTTACCTGTCGAATCGGCGTCCGGCAAGGCCCGTGGACAGGCGGCCGCGTTGAGCGTTTCCTGCGAACCGGCTACAGTTCCACCTCCGCACATCACTTCAGTCCACTTTTTTAGAGGATTTCCATGGGCAGGTTTGACGGCATGAAGGGTCTTGTTCTTGGGGTTGCCAACGACCACTCGCTCGCTTGGGCAATCGCGAAGGAGATTCTGGCCGGCGGAGGGGAGATTGGTTTTTCCCACCTTCCCGACCGTCCCGACGACGAGCGGCAGCGAAACCGCCGGCGGGTCGCCCAGATCACCGATCCCGAGCCAAATGCAAAATTCCTGGTGCCGATGGATGTCTCCAGCGACGAGCAGATCGCCGCCGTCATGGACCGGGCCAAGCAGGAGTTCGGCACGCTCGATTTCGTTGTCCACTCGATCGCCTACGCGCCGCTCGAAGACCTCAAGGGAGACACCACGAACTGCAGTCGTGAGGGCTTCCGCATCGCCATGGAGACCAGCGCCTACAGCCTGCTCGCCGTCGGACGTCTCTGCCGCGGGATCCTCTCCAAGGACGCCTCGATTCTCACGCTCACCTATTTCGGCGGCGAGAAGGTCGTCCCCGGATACAACATCATGGGCGTCTGCAAGGCCACGCTCGACGCCTGCGTGAAATACATGGCCTATGATCTTGGGCCGGCTGGCGTTCGCGTCAACGCGGTGAGTGCGGGCCCAGTCCGCACCCTCGCGGGCCGCGGAGCCGGAGTCGATGAGATGCTCGGGCTCTATGAGCGGATGGCACCGATGGGCCGCAACATCACGCAGGATGAGGTGGGCAAGGCTGGCGCCTGGCTGCTCTCCCGCGACTCGTTCGGTATCACGGGCGAGATCCTGCATGTCGATGCGGGCTACAACATCATGGGATCGCCCGGCCGGCTTCTGGAGCTGGTACAGAAGCCAACATGATCGCTGCGTACATGATCGCTGTGCCGATATGATCGCTGCGTAGACACTCCGGGGAGATCGCCGCCGGGCCAGCGAACGACTTGTTCGAAAAGTACCGGTCGGCGAGCCCGACCCGCGATCTGGTCAAGTTAAGGTGGATCGTAGCCGCCGGGATGCCAGGGATGGCAGCGGCAGATGCGGGCCAGGCCGCGGAGGCCGCCCCGCACCGCGCCATATTTCTCAACCGCCTGCCGGAAGTAACTGCTGCACGTCGGCTGAAACCGACAGTGCCGGCCGAGCAGCGGACTAAGCGTCAGCTTGTAGAGGATCACGAATCCGACAAGCGCAGCCGATGCCACGCGGTCGCACACCCAGCACGCAGTCCGCCACGCTCCCCGTAGCCCGGCCATCGGTCACCTCCGACGCCGCGGGGGCTGCGTTACCGGCAACGGAGATTCGCCCCCCTGCACCGCGGCCTTGGCCGCCGCTGCATACCCAGGCCGGGCGACAACACGGCCGGCGAGAGCGACAACCATCTCCTCCACCTGCCGCGCCCCGGCGGCCCCCATGGGCACGGTGCCCGATCGGACCACGATGACGAAGTCATTGCCCTGCGGCAGCAGAGGCCGCACCTGGCGAAACGCCTCCCGCAGCCGCCGCTTCCAACGATTTCGAACCACCGCGTTACCAATCCGCCGCGACACCGACAGCCCCAGCCGCGTTGGCTGCGCGGCCTGGGCGCGTGGACACGCATACAACACCAATGGACCGCTCGCCGCGCTTCTGCGCACCGCATACACGCGAGCAAAGTCTCCCGGGGAGAGTAGGCGTGCAGCCCTTGGAAAGCCGGCCCCGCTGGCGGGCTCACGCATCACCACCGCAGCGACGCCCGCGGCACGGCCGTGCCGGCGGCTGCCTTCGCGGCCTCGAGCAGCCGCGCCAGCGATTCGGCATCGGCCGATTCTGGCAGCACGATCTGGACCTCCGCGATCAGGTCCCCCTTTGCGCCATTGGAATGATGCACGCCCATGCCGCCGGCCCGGAGCTTGCGGCCGCCCGAAGTGCCCGGTGGAATACGCAGGCTGATCGTTCCCCACGGTGTCGGCACGTCCACCTTCGCCCCTTCGATCGCCTCTACGAGCGAGACCGGCAAGGCGACTTCAAGGGTATCGCCATTGCGACGGAACACCGCATGGGGCTCCACGCCCACCTCCAGCAGGAGATCGCCGGCAGGCCCGCCGCCCGACCCCGGCAGCCCCTGCCCCCGCAGCCGCATCCGCGCACCATCGGGCAGCCCCTGCGGAATGGTCACGCTGATCGTTTCCGTCTTGCCATCGCGATCGAGCCGTACGTCGGTTTTGCCGCCTGCGATCGCCAGCGTGAACGGCACCTCGATGCGGGCGTTGACATCCTGGCCCGCCACCTGCGTGGCCCGCTTCCGCCCTCGCTGAGCCCGGCTTCCACCACCGCCCCGAAACATGTCGGCAAAGCCGCCCCCCCCGCCGAACAGGCTTTCGAGATCGATCTCGCCGCCACCAGCGCCGCCGGGAAAGCCGCCGCCGCCTGGAAAACCGCCCCCGCCGCCAGCCCAGCCGCCAGCCCAGCCGCCACCGGGGCCGCCACCAGGGCCGCCTGCGCCCACGCCCTCGAAGGAGCTGCCGTAACGGTCGTACATCTCCCGCTTGCTCGCGTCATTGAGCACGTCGAAGGCCGTCTGCACCTTCTTGAATTTCTCCTTCGCCGCGGCGTCGTCGGGATGAAGATCGGGGTGGTACTTCCGCGCCAGTTCCCGGTACGCCTTGCGGATGTCTTCCGCCGATGCCGACTTCGGCACGCCAAGGGTCTGGTAGTGATCTTCCGCCATCAAATGGACTCTCTGGTGACACCGCCGGCTTCCATCGGGAGCCGATGGTCGGCAGCCGCTGGGCCGTAGCCCGATTCTAGCGGCCCGCCGAAAAAGTTATCCCCGCTTTTTTCCCTAGGACTAGCCGCGTAATTTCCGCTGCTTTCCGGCCGCGGCGCGGGCCCGGCCGCCGCCGGAACCTGTCAGCCGCCCGATGCTCCGCCCGATGCCTGTAGGCACTGTGCCGTCGCCCGAGGCCGAGGCGGCCGCAGCGGCAAACGCCTCTCCTTCCGGTGCGGCCTGCTCGAGCATCTGGATCTGACACCGCACTGGCGTCTCTCCGGGCCCGGGATGCAGCAGATGAAACACGCCGGAGGAGTCCAGCTGCCTGGCCCGCGTGTTGTCGGCCAAATAGACGGGAATGATCTCCTTCAGGATTCGCATCGACAGCTCCGGCGCGAGCACGGGAAACATGATCTCAACCCGCCGGAAGAAATTCCGCGGCATCCAGTCGGCGCTCGACAGAAAGACCTGGGCATCCTCATCGGGGCCGAAGACATAAATACGGCTGTGCTCGAGGAAACGATCGACGATGCTGCGGACACGGATCGTCTCACTCAGGCCTGGCACGCCCGGCCGCAGACAGCAGATGCCCCGTGGCACGATGTCGATCGGCACGCCAGCCTGGCTGGCCCGATACAGGGCCTCGATCACGTTGTGATCCACGAGCGAATTGAGCTTCGCAAAGATCCTCGACGCCCGACCAGACAGCGCACGCTGCGTCTGCTCCTCGATCAGTTCGAGGGTGCGGCGGTGGAGATCGTTTGGCGCCACGACCAGCTTTCGCCAGGCATGCCCCTGCGAATAGCCGGTGAGCAGGTTGAACAGCGCCGACGCGTCTTCTGCGATCGCCTCATCGGCGGTGAACAGGCCAAGGTCGGTATAGATCGTCGCCGTCGTGGGGTTGTAGTTGCCGGTCCCCAGATGGACGTAGCGCCGCAGCCGCTGCCCTTCGTTCCGAACCACCATCGACACCTTGCAATGCGTCTTGAGGTCGAGGAACCCGAACACGACGTGCACGCCAGCCCGCTCCATCTGCCGCGCCCAACTGACATTATTCGCCTCGTCAAAACGGGCCTTGAGCTCCACGAGCGCCGTCACCTGCTTGCCCGATTCCGCCGCGGCGATCAGGGCCCGCGAGATGGGCGAATCGCCGCTGGTGCGGTAGAGCGTCTGCTTGATGGCCAACACGCGGGGATCGTTTGCGGCACTCGTGACGAATTCCACAACCGGGTCGAACGACTCGTAGGGATGGTGCAGCAGGATGTCATGGGCGGCGATGGCCGAAAAGATGTCGCCGCCACGACGCTCGAGCCCCCGGGGCAGCCGCGGCGTAAGGGGCTTGTCATGCAGCTTTTCGAAGCCGGGAAGCTTGTAGAGATCCCAGAGGGCCGTCAGGTCGAGCGGGCCATCGATGCGGTAGACCTCGCTGTAGCCGTCGCCGGTGCCGTCGTGCAGGTCTTCGGCATCGATGATCATGTGGGCCAGGGCCTCGTCGGCCCGGGAGGCGATCTCGATCCGCACCGCCTGGCCCCGCTGCCGGGCTTTCAGACGATCCTCGATCAGCCGCAGCATGTCGTCGGACTCCTGCTCCAGCAGTTCGAGGTCGCTGTCACGCGTGATGCGGAACGTCGTCCACGCACGGACCTGGAAGCCGCCAAACAGTTCCGGCAGACGGGCGGCCACGACGTCTTCGAGCAGCACAAACCGCGTGCGGCCGGGGACGGTCGACGACACACCGATGATCCGGGGCAGCACCTGGGGCACCTGAACGACGGCGAAGAGCCGCTTCGGCCCCAACCCCTCGGCATGCTCGAGCATCACGCCCAGGTAGAGCCCGCGATTGTGATAGCGGGGCGAAGGATGGGCCGGATCGACCGCCATCGGCGTGAGGATCGGCAGCACCCGTTCGCGGAAGAAGCGGTCCACCTGCTCGCGGTCAGCGCCTTCAAGGCTGTCATAGCGAAGAAGTTCGAAGCCCTCCGCCGCCATCGCCGGCCCGATGCTCTCCTTGAGGCACCGATACTGCCTGGCTACCAGATCCTGCGTGCGCTTGGCCACCAGCTTGAGCTGCTCGATCGCGCTGAGGCCGTCGGGGGAATAGTCCTGCGGCGCGCTCTCTCCGAAGGCCTGCTCCCGGACGCCCGCCAGGCGGACCATGAAGAATTCGTCGAGATTGGAACTGAAGATGGCCAGAAACTTGAGCCGCTCCATCAGCGGATTCTCGGGGTTCTCCGCCTCTTCGAGCACGCGGAGGTTGAATTCCAACCAGCTCAGCTCGCGGTTGATGAAACACTCCGGGCCGATCTTTCCGTCCTTTGAATGTTCCCGCATAAGCCTGGGCTCCGCATGCTCGTGTGTGCCAGCCGGATCAGGTCTGGCGATTCGGACCGCGGCGTGACAATCGACCACAACCGCTTGACGCGGCCGACGACGCCACGGCAGAGTGTATCGTTGCCCTCCCGCTCTCTATAGGCTCGGCCCTCCAACACACCGGATTCACATATTCGCCCCCCCGCGTCGCCTGCCCCCACGGGCCGTGCCCTGCCGCCATCGCTGGCCGCCACCATGTCGCACGTGCCCGGCTCGTGTCCCGCCGGTGGCCGCGGCTGGTCGGCGGCCGCAGCCAGCATCCTCGAGGCCTCGGCCGCCAAGCCGGGCAACGTCCACCCGGGGGCCGATTTTCCAGATCTCAATCATGCTGAGTTGGTGGCCGCCGGACTGGCGATCGCGCCCGCCATGGAGCGGGCCGCGGACGAGCCGCTGGGCCGCACGATCCTCGCGGCCGTGACAGCCGCCCGGACGGTCACACGATCCAACGCAAATCTGGGTATCGTGCTGGCGATCGCACCGCTTGCGGCCATACCCGATCATCGCGTTGATACCGCGGCAGCGGCAGCGGAGGTGCTCGCGCGGCTCACGCCTGCCGATGCCGCCGACGTGTGGCAGGCGATCCGGCTGGCCCAGCCCGGAGGCATGGGGCAGAGCAGCCAGCACGACCTTGCAGGATCACCGCCAACCGATCTGCTGGCCGCCATGCGGCTGGCCGCCCCACACGATCAAATCGCTCGGCTCTGGGCGGAGGGCTACGACTCTCTCCTCGAGGGGCTCGTGTCCGATCTCGAGGCGATCATCAGTCGGGGTGCCGACCTGAGTGACGCGATCGTGCCTGCGTTTCTCGCCCAGCTCGCACGCACGCCTGATTCGCTGATCACCCGCAAACACGGCCTGCCCGTGGCGCTCGAGGTCTCGCGGCGGGCGGCCGCAGCCCGGGACGCTCCAGCCACGATTCCGGAGTTCGACCGTTTCCTGCGATCGCCACGCCGGCTCAATCCAGGCACCACGGCCGACCTCACCGCGGCCGCACTCTAGATTCTGATCCGCGGCGACCGCCTCCTCCCCTGGCTGACGCCGGCCCACTGCGCATCCTCTGTTTCTCCCGCACCCCGAGCCCACTGGCCCTGCCCATGAACGAACGCTTTTCTGTCCGCCTCCGCAAGGCGGTGCATGTCTTTTCGGCCGGTCACTTCATCACGCTCACCGACGACCTCTGCGAGGCGGTTCATGGCCACAACTGGACGGTTGGCGCCGACGTCGAAGGTCGGCCCGACCGGCATGGCATGGTGATCGACTTCATCAAGCTCCGCGACCTGTTGTCGCAGATCGTGTTGCAGCTCGACCACCGCATGCTGCTGCCCACGAAGAACAGGCTGCTCGAAGTGTCGACCGCCATGGGGCCAGCCGCAGCCGGCACTCCCGGACGGCCCGAGGTGACCGTGCGGTTTCAAGATCGACGCTGGGTGTTTCCGGCCGACGAATGCCAGCTCCTGCCGATTGAAAACACGACCGCCGAGTGGCTGGCTGGCTGGATCGGTCGGGAACTCCGCGATGCCATGGCCGCCGCCGGCAGTCCGATCACGGGCTGCCTCCGGATCGAGGTTGACGAGTGCCTCGGACAGTCGGCTCTCTGGGAATCCACGACCTAGGCCTGCAATCGTCGCCCTAACGAGGATTTCCCGATTCACCCCCCGCCGCTTATTCCCTAACAAGTCTGTGGGCGCAACAAACCGACCCACCATAGTCACAGCCGTCGATGCACGGTGGCCGTGTGACGTGTCATCACCACATGCGGGGCCAGCCGGCGTCCCCTCATGCAACGCCATCCACTGCGGCCTCGACGCGAGACTCCGATTCGAAATACTGCAGTGACAACAGAGCCGGTCAGCGTCGTCGTTGCCACCGATCGGCGCTGCGGGCACTCGGACCGCAGGTACGGCTTGATCTTTATGTGATCGATGCCGGGATCACTCCAAAGGACAGGGAACGCCCGCCACGACCTCGGCGTTCACCCCGCGATTCCGAATTACCGCGAATTGGGCATGTTGCCGAGCGACCCTTATTCCAACAGCGGGGTGCTGGTGATGGACCTGCAGCAGTGGCGGGCAGACGACATCACGCGGAGCACTCTGGAGATCCTTGATCGCCATCGCAGGCACGTCTTATGACTTGATCAGTATGCCCTCAACGTGGCCCTCCATCGTCGTTGGCGACCACTGGAGTTGGCATGGAATCAGGGCTCGCACATCTCACGCTATCCTTCTTGGCAGGACAGTCCATTCGATTTTGAATCGCTGGCGACCTGTCGCTTCAAGCCGCGGATCGTGCACTTCACGACCGAGGCCAAGGCGTGGCTCTATGGAAATTCACACCCCTTTCGCTCGCAGTTCTTCGAAATGCTCGACGACACCGCCTGGCGGGGATGGCGGCCACGTGTGCCGCTCCATCGTCGCGTGTGGACGGCAGCGGGTGCCGTGTATCGTGGACCGAACCCCAGCCGCTGCCACGCACTCTTGCGCTTCGCTCCAGGGTATCCCGAACGTTGAACTCGTCTTGCACGAGCGTCATGGATCGCCTGCCGATTTTTCTCGCCGTCAATGCTTTGCATGCCTGCCATGGGCTCGACGCGGATCGGGCTGGACGCCATGCAAATGTGCCATAGGCTCTGCATGATTCGCCGAACCGACCCGCCGCCGTTCTGCCCAGGAAGGAGCTTTCTATGAGACGGTTCACGCTCGCGCTGGTATTGTTCGCGACGGTCGCCCACGCTGACGATGCCCCCCGGCTGGCGGCCCTGCTGGCCGCCGGCGGCACCGTGATCATTCCGCCGGGCGACTACCGGCTCGACGGTGTGGCGCCGATCCCGCTTGTGTCGCGGACCACCGTGTCGGCCCACGGCGCCCGGTTCGTCATGCCCGATGCGCTCGGCGACAAGGCCCGGGTCGTGCTCTTCTCCGGTGAGAACCTCCACGATGTCACCTGGCAGGGCGGCCACTTCGTCGGCCACGTATTCGATCCCTCCCACGCGGACAACGCCTGGGAGCCGAACGCCAACAGCCGGGCGATCCTCGTCACCACCACGCCAGGCGGCCGCACCGAGAACCTCACCTTTCGCGACATCACATCCGACGGCGTCGCCGGCGGCGTGATCACCGTGCTGGGGTCGGTGGCCCCGGGGAGCGACCGCGACGTGATGACCCATGCCCGCAACGTGACGGTGGAAGGCTGCACGCTTGAGCGGAGTGGCAAATTCATGTGGGACTACGGCTATCTTTGGCAGATCACCGTCTGGCCCGAGGACTATGGCGACGTCGAGCGGGCGCTGGCCGCGAAATACTTCCGCCATGACCTCGTCCGCGGGCCGGTGCGGATGGCGGCGGGCGACGATCGGGTGCAATTCGCCAACGTGCCGCCGCTGCCGCTCACGAAGCAGGGGGTGAACGGCAGGGAAGCGGTCTGCTTCTTCGGCGACGTCCTGCCGGCCAACGTCGTCCGCGGCCGGCGGTACTTTGTCGTGAAGAGCACGCCCGAGTTCATCCGCATCGCCGAGACGCCAGACGGTCCGCCGCTGGAATTCGCCACCGACTCTGGGCCGGAGACGAAGCTCATCACCGACCTTTTCCAGACCCACCTGGCCCTCTACGCGCCGACGGGCAGCGGCCCGGGCAAAGGGGCGATCGATCTTGTGGCCTGCGAAAACGTGATCGTCCGCGGCTGCCGGCTCGGGGCGCTTGGTGACACGATGCACATCCAAAAGTCACGGCACATCGTCTTCTCGGGGAACCAGATCGTCGGCTCCCGGATGGGGGCCTTCTTCCTGGCCGAGTTCTGCCACGACGCCGTCGTCACCGGTAACTCGGTCGACGGCACCAATGGCTCCCGGGTGATGAGCGTCGAGAAGGCGTGCAGCGACGTGACAATCGTGGGCAACACCTTCCGCAACGGTGGCCGCGGCTCCTGGATCAACCAGCCGCGAAACCTCGTCCTTGCCGACAACGTGTTCGTGAGCAACACCACCAAGTGCGAGCCCGATCCCCGCCGTGGCCGCCGGAGCTTCGAGACCGGCGATTACGAGCGGTATGCCGAGGTCTACTTCACGACCCACGAGCCGGGCGGCCGCTATGGAAACGTGACGATCCGGGGCAACGTCTTCACGAGCGTTCCACACGCCTCGCACGCGATCACGTTCGCCCCCGGCGGCGACACGATCCTGGTGGCCGACAACATCTTCCGCGGCCCCGCCCGCGACGTCGTGCCCGCTGCCGGCTGCGCGAGCGTCGAAATCCGGGGCAATCTCGCCGCCGAGTGACAAGGATTCTTCACGACCTTCTCGACGTCGAAATGAGCTGCGCCCCAGTAGTGGTCGGCACGGCATGTGCATATCTCATTCGTTGATTACAGGATTGCTGCGGTTTTGTTGGGTACGCAATACGGATTCCCTCGCTCACGATTCGGGCTTGCATGGGCCCCCTCTTCATCTCAGCCCGCAGCGTAAGCAAGGGAATACGGGCCGCCCGCACATCCCGTGCCGAACAGGAATGCGACGGGAGCGAATTCAATCCCTCGCCCACGCACCGATGCCTTCAGCCGTTCGGTCGCTTCCCTAAAATAGCGACGCTTGTCGCCACTGGACTGCTGAAGCAGCTTTGCCCGTGTGGCATGCAGTTCATCGAGGATCTCGTTGCGTGCCATTGTCGATCTCTTCCAAAAACTCGGCGTGTGTGCAGATCAGCACCGGGCCGAAGCCGAGGCTGTCGAGCATGCTCGCCGGCTATCGCAGCGACTTCACGAGCGTGTCGTAGTCGGCGTGCGATCCGATCCAAAACCACGTAATCGTGTCATCGTCGACCAGACCGAGGGCGCGCCAGCCGATTCCGACTCGGACGGACCACACGCCGGTCGAACCTATCTGTTTGAATGCGAGGCTTGGGTGCCGGGGATCATCCAGCCAGAGTCGATAATTCTTGCGGGCGGTTTGCCGGACGGCATCGGGGAGTCGTTTCAGGCAGGCAAGAAATTCATCTTCCAGCTTCGACTTCACAGGTCTTCGATCCGCATATCGCGGGTTTGGCCGGAGCGAATCTTGGCCCGAACCTTTTCGGCGAGCTGCTCGATCTCGGGCCGCGAGGCAGCGAACGCCTCCTCCCAGTGGGTGTCGTCTGCGATCTCCTCGAGAATCAAGGCTGCGATGGTGTCCTGCTCTGCGGGGCTGCACCTCCGCAGCTGGTCGATCGCTTGCTCAAGGAGCGTTGTCATCGGTGATGTCCTCGCCAGGAATCGTTATGGGTTAGGCCACAATTCGCAAGTCTAGCAGCGGAAAAAAGGACGGGAGCAATCCTGTTCGGCACGAAATTTGCGCCAGTGAAACCAGCGAATCCCGGGGAGTTGGGCCGAGTTGCACCCTGAGCTCAAGGTTGCCATAGTGCGAGCCATGGCCGCAGCTTCAGTCCCATTGTCGACAGCCTGCGTGGACTCAAGCATCCCGGCACCCGCAGGAGCCGGTGAATTCTGCGACTCACGAGCGATTCACGATTCGTCCAAGAGCCTCCCGCAGCAGAATCCGCCGGCGCCGAGCATGCCTCAGCCGGCGGGCTGACCACAGCACGCCATCACCGGCCCGATCTCCACGGACAAGTTAAAAACTTGCCGCCACGGGAGAGAAGCACGTCTCGCGCTGAACGCTGCTGAGCTGCGTCTCCTTGTCGGGATCAGTTCTCGGTGACCAGCAGCTTGGCCGCCGCCTCGAGCGCCAGCGACAGCCCCCGGCCCTCCAACCTGATCCGCATCAACCCTGCCCCGTCGGGATTCTTTTCGACAACCCCTTCCGACCCCAGAGAGAGGCCGGAGTCGGTGAGGTAGCGCAGAAATTCAGACGACTGTTCGAGAACGCGGGCCAGCCGAAATCGCACGCCGGCGGCGCACTCTGCCAGCGGGCGGGCCGGCGGCTCAGCGGGCGGCTGGAGCGTGAGGCCTTCAGCCCGGGGAATCGGGTCGCCGTGTGGATCGACGTCGGGATGCCCGAGAAAGGCGTCGATCCGATCGACCAGCAGGTCGCTGACGGCATGCTCCATGTGCTCCGCCTCATCGTGGACTTCATCCCAGCTCATGGCGAGCGTGCGGAGCAGAAAGAGCTCGATGAGCCGATGCCTCCGGATCATCCGCAGTGCAAGCACGCGGCCGGCCCGCGAGAGCGACACCCCTTCATACGGCTTGTGCGTCGCGAGCCGTGCGGCGTCGAGCGTCTTGAGCATGCTCGTGACCGTGCCGGGGGACACGCCGAGCGCGGCGGCGATCTGGCCGGTGCTCGCCGGCTGACCCGCCTGGCTGGCCGCGATCTGGTAGATCGTCTTGACGTAATTTTCGACGGTCAGGCTTGGCACGAAAGACTCCTCGCTGGCCCGGCGTGAACCCGCCGGCAGAAGCAGTGTCGCAGGTCGCAAAAGACCGGGGAAGCACACTGGCGTCAGCCCCGCGTGGCGGCCGGGCGGGGACGGGGACGGGGAAAAATACCGGTCGCGGCCGCCGGTCATTGCCGGTCGCCGTTGGCGGCCGCATGATGCCCACCGGGGAGAGCCCCTCGCCAGGCTTTCTTCCGAGTCTCCATCCCTGACCGGTTCGAATCCGGCTCTCGATTTTGTTGCCCGGATTGACGCGTCTGGATTTCCTTTTTTGGATTCCTTTTTGGATTCCTGTCATCGCCGAGGCTCTGGAATGCAACTCAACGCGGGTGCCCTGCGGATCGCCGCGGAATTGATTTCCCGGGCGGATGCCCTGGGCGTGGCCTGCCAGACTGCCGCGTGTGGCGCCCGGATTGTCGACTGCGGCGTGAAGGCTGCCGGTGGCGTCGAGGCGGGCCTGCTTCTTGCGCAGGCCGCAATGGCGGGCCTCGGCCGGGTGGAGATCGAACAGCAGGGGCTCTCGTCCGCGGCATGCGATCCGCTCTGGCCCGGCTGCGAGTGGCCGATCGTCGGTGTCGCGAGCGAACATCCACTGGCAGCCTGCCTGGCCTCCCAATATGCAGGCTGGAAAGTCAGCACGCCCAACTACTTTGCGATGGCCAGCGGCCCGATCCGGGCGGCGATCGGCCGCGAGGATCTGTTCGACGACATCGGCATGCGGGAGCGGCCGGATGGTGCGGTCGGACTGCTCGAGACGGCGAAGCTTCCACCAGACGACGTCGCCTTGATGCTGGCGGCCGATGCGGGCGTGGCCCCCGACACGCTCGTGCTCCTGGTGGCCCGCACGGCGAGCACCGCCGGTACCGTGCAGGTCATTGCCAGGTCGCTGGAAACCGCACTGCACAAACTGCATGAACTCGACTTCGATCTCCGCCGCATCCGCAGGGGTTCCGGCCGAGCGCCGCTGGCCCCCGTGCCCGACAAGAACGACCTCCTCGCCATTGGCCGCACCAACGACGCCATTCTCTACGGCGGTCACGTCGTGCTGGAGGTGACGGGGGACGACGAGAGCCTGCTCGATATCGGCCCGAGGATGGTGAGCCGGGCCTCGACCGACTACGGCACGCCGTTTCATACGCTCTTCGAGAGGGCGGGCCGCGATTTCTACGCGCTCGACCCGGCCCTGTTCGCGCCGGCACTGGTCGATCTGATCAACATCGACACCGGGCGAAAGCACCGCTTCGGCGGGCTCGACCCCGAGATCGTGAACGCGTCGTTCACCACGCCGCCGGCCCCGGCCATCGGCTCCGGGAAGTGATGGCCATGGCGAGGCGTGCCGGCGGCGGTCTGCGGGTGGCCGTGATCGGCGAGCCGACCGGCTGGCATGTCGGCCGCCTGCTCGAGGCGCTCGCAGCCCGCGGCCACGAGGGCACGGCGGTGCGATGGATCGATCTGGCCGCCGAGGTACAGGCGGCAGGGTCGCCAGGCCTCGGCACCACCGGCATTGGACTGCACGAACGGTTTCTGCCGTCAGCCATTGAAACGGCGGAGTGTGTGGTCGTGCGGGGGATGCCGGGGGGTGGCCTCGAGGAAGTGGTCTTCCGAATGGATCTCCTCGGCCGGCTGGCGGCTCGCGGCATGCGGGTGGTCAACAGCCCGCGGGGACTCGAGATCGCGATCGACAAATACCTGTCGCTGGCCCGGATGGCTGCGGCCGGCCTGCCCGTGCCCCGGACCGTGGTGGTCCAGCAGCCCGCGGCCATCGAGCCGGCATGGGAGTCACTGGGGCAGGACTGCGTCGTGAAGCCGTTGTTCGGGTCGCGGGGCCGCGGGGTCATCAGAATTGCAGACCGCGAGTCACTCGCTCCGCTGATCGAGGCGGCGACTTCCGCCGGGCCCGGCGGGGCGGTGGTCTACCTGCAGGAGTTCGTGCCGCACGACGGCTGGGATGTCCGCATCCTGGTCGTGGGCACCGAGACGTTCGCCATCCGCAGGCTCGCAGCCGGCGACGAATGGCGGACGAATATTTCGCTCGGGGGCCGACCGGAGGCGTTTGTCGCACCTGCGGCCTGGATCGACTTGGCTCGGGTCGCCGCCCAAGTGGTGGAGACCGAGGTTGCCGGGGTCGACCTCATTCCCGGGAAAGATGGGCAGGCTGTGGTGCTGGAGGTCAACGCGGTGCCCGGATGGCGGGGCCTGGAGGCGGCCACGGGAATCCCAGTTGCCCACGCCGTGGTGCGGCACCTCGAACACGGCTGAAAAACAGCTCGCGAAGCCTCATCGCCTACGTCCGTCGGCTCATGCCCCAGAACTCTTGCGACTCTTTTTGGGGGTCGCCACAGGCCGGACACTTGGCAAATGCGAAACAGGGCGACTGCCTACGAACTGCGCAGTCGGCCGGCTGCCGCGAAAGCAGGCAGTGCTGCCCGTAAATAAGTCGCCCCCTGTCGATGCGACGTAAGTCGTTGCTGTGCTTGCACTTCATGCTATCACTTGACCGGCATGCAAGAGTTGCTCGAAGTCCGACGTGGACCTGCCCGCCGATCCGGAACGAAGAAGGACAACACTCCCATGCCAGCTACAGCCCTCGACTCAGACACTGATCATGCCGCCGCCGCGGTCCTGGAGGTGGCAGAACGCCTCCACTCCATCACGCCGGAATGGGTGGTCTTCTTTCGCGAGGTGCTCGGGGTGGAAGGGATTGTGCGGCGGACCTTCAACACGCCTGAGGCCCTGGTTCGGTTTGAGTGCAGCCCGCACTACGCCCGCATCCGCGAGATGCTCGACGACCTCCGCGAGCGGCAGCGGGAACGGCCCGCCGAGCGGGATGTTCAACGGGTCGTCACGGTTCGCATGCCCAGCTCCCTCCACGAGACCCTCAAGGCCGAGGCTGATGAGATGCGGGTCAGCATCAACACCCTCTGCATCTCCAAGCTCATGAAATTGATCGACGGTGAAGGCCGGCGGGAATTGACCACCGTCGGCCCCCCCCGGGTCGCCCGAGATGTCCAGCCGGGATGACAAGAGCCTGGCGTGGGCGAGCCGAAGCCGTCGAGCTGAATCCGGATGCTGAACTCAAATGCTGAATCCGAAGAAAGGGGACTGGAGCGGACCTGTAAGCCGGGTTTTGTTCCCCGCGATCCCGAGGACAGCGGGGCGATGACCATTTCTCTAGGACGCCGGTTGCCCGACGCCTCCAGCAGCCGACCCGGAAGCATGTGACGAAACGGGCCGTTTCGCGCCGATCATCGCCGGGCCGAAGCCCGCCGCCGTCGAACTTCTTCCTGCTTGGCCTTGCTCCCGATGGGGTTTACCGAGCCAGACCGGTCACCCGGCCTGCTGGTGAGCTCTTACCTCACCGTTTCACCCTTACCTGCGGGGCGAACCCCGCAGGCGGTCTGTTTTCTGTGGCACTTTCCCTGGCCTCGCGGCCGGTGGGCGTTACCCACCATCGCACCCTACGGAGCCCGGACTTTCCTCCCGCCAGCGTTTCCGCCGGCCGGCGATCACCCGGTCCGCTCCAATCCACCCCCTAGTGTACGCCGCGTCTCCCGGCATTCGTTGCGACCATGCCCGAAAATCGATTCCCGGAGCCAATTTTCTTGACGACCGAACGACATGTGCCCTAATTTCGTACTAGCCTCGTAGAAGAGATTCCTGAAAGAGAATCGCCGAAGACCTCCGAATAATCTCAAAAAGCCTTCGAGCCAGTCCAATCCACACCATGCCCGCCATCATGACCGACGAAAACACCAGTCAGACGGACCGAAAGCATTTCCCGCACCCTGGCGAACCAGCGGCCTACGGTTCTCAACCAGCGGCCTACGGCGAACTGCACCCGGTGGGCGGGGGCGATCCCATCCCCCTGCTCAAGCAGACGCTCCTCGTCGGTCGACGGGAAAGCTCCGATATCGTCCTGCGATTTCCAAACGTGTCCGGCAGCCACTGCGAACTGTCCCTCACCGACGGACACTGGCTCGTCAAGGACCTCGGCAGCAGCAACGGCACGAAGGTCAATGGCACGCGGGTTACCGAGGGACGCCTCTCCCCCGGCGACAAGGTCTCGTTTGGACGGCACGAATACGAGGTGTGTTACGACCCCGCGGCGAACGGTGCCGGTACGGGCTCGGCATACTCGGCGCCTCAGCGAGACATCTTCAGCAGGTCTCTGCTGGCGTCGGCCGGGCTGGAAACCCGCCGTTCCCCCAAGGCCGGCCGACCACCGCAATAACAGTCGCGGCGGAGCCCTGAAAGCCGGCGGCAACCTAAGCGGAAAGCCGGCGGCAGCCCAAGCGGAAAGCCGGCGGCAGCCCGGACTGATAGAATCAGGGCATGCCCAAGCCCCGTAAGTTCAGAGCCGACCTCCGTAAAAACAGGTCGTCGCGCCGACGGAGCGGAGATCTGACGCGGGCCGTGGCCGCCGACCCCGACCACGCATCCGATATGGCATTCTCGGAACGAATCTCCGGCAAGGGAGAACTCACCCGAAAGCGGACGGTCATCATTCACGACGATCCGTCACTCGCCGGCGACGGGCTCTCGGTATCGCCCATCGCCGGCTCAACCTGGCGCGGCAGGGTGATGCATGTGTATGGCCTGGAGAGCTTTGTCCGCCATGACGACGGAAGAATGGTCCGGTGCACCACACGGCGACTGCTGAGAACACTGTCTACCGAACAGCGGCATCCGGTGGCTGCGGGCGACTGGGTTCGGGTCCGCGACGATTCCGGCGGCGGCGTGATCCACTCGATCGAGCAGCGACGCAACTCGCTCTGCCGCGCAAGCCGCGGCCGCCGCCATGTGATCGTCGCCAACGTTGATCAGGTGATCATCGTGGGGAGCGCGGCCATGCCCGATCTCAAGCCGGCGCTGATCGACCGTTTGCTGGTGGCTGCCGAATCAGCCGGCATTCAGCCCGTCATCTGCATCAACAAGATCGATCTTGTTGATGCGTCACGCCTGGTGCCGCTGGCGGGGGTCTATGCGAGGATGGGCTATGCGACGGTGCTCTGCTCCGCCGTCACGGGAGTCGGGATCACAAGGCTGCGGCACGTGCTGGCCGGGCGTCTGACCGCGATCGTGGGTCAGAGTGGCGTTGGAAAATCGTCCCTGCTCAACGCGCTCGATCCGAACCTCGACCTGAGGGTCGCGGAGGTGAGCCGGGAAAACGAGAAGGGGCGTCACACCACGACGACGGCGCGGCTGATACCGCACTCGCTGCTCGGCGCGACGGGCGGTGCGTTTGTCGACACGCCCGGGGTGCGGCAGTTCCAACTCTGGGAGATCGTGCCAGCGGAGGTGTCGGCGGCCTTCCGCGACCTACGGCCACTCGCCAACCTCTGCCGGTTTCCCAACTGCAGCCACACCCATGAAATCGACTGTGCCGTGAAGCACGCCGTTGCCGACGGCCTGCTCGATACCCGCCGCTGGGAAAGCTGCTGCCATCTGGCAGCCACTGCCAACGCGGCTGATCCGGATGCGATGGGCGACCATGAATCCAGCGAGGATGACGAGTGACACAACCGCGGCGATCCAATAGCGTGCAGAGCGAACGGGCGGTTGTCGTGGGCGTCCTGCTGGATGCTCCGGTCGATCCCCAACACCCTCTGGACGAACTCCGTGGTCTGGCGGAGACCGCCAGGGCACAGGTCGTCGGGGAGATGACGCAGCGGCGTGAGCGGCCCGACAAGACCACCTACCTCGGCAGCGGCAAGGTCGCCGAACTCGCGATGCTCGTCGAGCATCACGACGCTGACGTCGTGATCTTCGACAACGACCTCTCCCCCGCACAGACACGCAATCTCGAACGCGAACTCAAGACCAAGGTGCTCGACCGGTCGGAGGTCATCCTCGACATCTTCGCTGCCCGGGCCCGCACCTACGAGGCTCGGCTGGCCGTGGAACTCGCCCAGCTCGAATACTCGCTGCCGCGGCTCAAGCGGATGTGGACCCACCTCTCACGGCTCAAGATGGGCATTGGCATGCGAGGTCCAGGTGAAAAGCAACTGGAAGTCGATCGTCGGCTGGTCGAAAAGCGGATCCACGATCTGAAGGAGGAATTGGCCACGATCCACGGCCGCCGCGAACGGGAGGTGGCGGCCCGTCACGAGCACCTGACGGTTTCTCTCGTCGGCTACACCAATGCGGGCAAGAGCACGCTCCTCAACAGGCTCACCGGCGCCGACGTGCTTGCCGAAGACAAGCTCTTCGCCACGCTCGACACCCGCACCCGTCGCTGGAAGTTGCCGGGGTGGGGTCCCGTGCTCCTCAGCGACACCGTCGGCTTCATCCGCGACCTGCCGCACCGCCTGATCGCCAGCTTCAAGGCCACGCTGGAGGAAACCCGCCAAGCGGATCTCCTGCTGCACGTTGCCGATGCGTCGAGCCCGCTGGTCGACGCGCAGATCGCGGCGGTCCGCGGCGTGCTCGCCGAACTGGAAGTCGATGAAAAGGCCACGCTGCTCGTGCTCAACAAGATCGACGCCGTAGCCGATCATGCGGCGCGGAGCAGTCTCCTGAATCGCTATCCCCACGCCGTGTGCGTGTCGGCATCCACCGGCGAGGGGCTGGGAGAACTCGAGCGGGCGACCACAGCATCCCTGAGCCGGGGCTTCCGCGACGTCGACATCCAGACCGATCCCGGCAACGGTCGGCTGCTCGCCTGGCTGAATGCCCACGGTGAGGTGCTGTCGCGAAACTTCGTGGAAGACCGCGTCACGGTGCACTGTCGAATCCCGGCGGCCATGCTGGGCCGCATTCCCCCCGGGGAGGCGACCGTGGTGCCGCACGAGTCGCCGGCTGTCATGCTCGCCCGCAATGCGGCTGGTGCCGAGGCTCGCGAGCAATGAGCCGGCGACCGGATCAGACCGCGGCAGATCCGCCGCGGCGGCTGTGGTGGCGGCGCACGCTCGCCGGCTCGAGCGGCCTGGTTACCGGAGCTTCCTCCGGCGTGGGGCGTGCGGTCGCCCTCGAACTGGCCAGACGCGGTGTGCGGGTTTTGGCAACCGGTCGCCGCCGCGACCGCCTGCGGGAAGTGGCGGAGGAGGCCACCGGCACGGCGGGCGGCACGATGCTGTATGAAGCCGGCGACATCACCTCGCCCGATTTTCGCAGGCATCTGGTGGAGATGGCAGTCAGGCAACACGGTGGCCTCGATCTGGTCGTGGCGGCGGCGGGCAGCGGGGCGATCGGCCGCTTCCGCGACGCATCGCCCGACACGCTGGCCCGGATCATGGACGTTGATTTTTTTGCCCCCGCCGAACTTATCCGCGAGTCGCTGCCGGCCCTTCGTGCCGGTCGCGATCCGGCGATCGTGTTGGTGGGTTCGATCCTTGGCTACCATCCGTTGCCGTCCCATGCGGAGTATTGCGCGGCCAAGGCGGCACTTCGGTCGCTCGCCGGAACACTGCGACTGGAACTGGCGGCCGAGGGGATCGGCGTGTTGCTGGCAAGCCTCGGTCCCACCGAATCTGAGTTCTGGGATCACCTGCTCACGGGCCGCAGGCCAGGCTGGTCACAAGGCAGGGCGATGTCGGCCGCCCGCACGGCGCGGATCATCGCACGGGCAGTGGTCTGGCGGAGACGCGAAGTGCTGCCGGGCTGGCGGGCCAAGGGCTTCGCGTTTGCGGCCCGCCTCTTCCCTCGCCTGATCGATCGGGCGATGATGCGGCGGCTGCGGGGGGAGTCCCCGACTGGTAAGTCATGACACGGAAGCCCAGACCGGGCGTTTCTTCATGAGTCTTTCGCCACCATCGTCGTCGTTGCCGCCGGCGGCCTTTGGGCCTGAGCCGCTGATCGCGATTGCATGCCCTGGCTGCAATGTTGCAGTGGCCGTGGGCGTCGCGTTTCTGGGGCAGGCTGCGGAGTGTCCGCTCTGCGGGAGTGGATTTCGTGTTCCCAGCCCTGACCTAAGCACGCCGCAGTTGCCGTCCACGCCCAATGTGCCAAGCGCGATACAAGCCGAACTTGCATTTGATGAGCCGGTCACAACGGTCGGCAGCGGCGATGCGACCATTACCCTTCGCCGGCTGACGCCCGCCGAGAAGGCGTCACGCCGCGCGCGACGAAACCTCGTCATGATGCTGGCCGGGGTTTCGATCCTGATGGCGATCGTGCTGCTGCTCGGCACAAAGCGGCCCAACCGACGCGACTAGAGGCCGCCAGGCTGCAAAGGATAGGCTGCCCGAGAGGCCGCCAGGATAGGCGGCGGCGGCGTTGTGTGCATCTGCTCGGGCAGCGGGCCCCTTGATCGCCCGCTCAGAGTCCTTCGCCGATCGCCAGCAGATCCTCGGCATCGAGGCAGGCGTCGTTTGATGCGAACAGCCGCCGGATGGCAGCGCGATGGATCTTCATCTTGGTGCCGCCCACTCCCAACGCCCCGTAGAGAAATGCCCCAGCATCCTGCCGCGCCTTGTCGGTGGCCATGATCCCCTCGATGCCCGCCGGTGGAACGGCATTCACATCGATCAAAACCTGCACGCGACCTGCCAGGCTCCGGCCTGCAGCGGCCAGCAGTGTCACTCCCGCGGCCCCTGCGGCCACGATCAGGTCTGCCGCGGCAAGAGATGTGGCCAGGGGTGTCCCGGGGGACAGGTCCCCGTTGGCCTCGACCGCCTCGAGGCGGCCACCCGGCACGGACGCCCCGATCCGACCGCAGACTTCCGAAGCTCGCGACAATGACCGCGACGCGACCGCCACTGTTGCCCCCTTGCTGGCCAGTAACCGGGCGACCCGCTGTCCCACCGGACCGGTGCCGCCAAGCACGACCGCCCGCAGTTTCGCCGCGGTGGTGGGATCGCCCAGCGGCAGGTGTCGTCCTGCCGCCACAACGGCGGCGGCGGCCGTGGTATTGGCACCGGCTGGATCGAGCAACACGCTCACCCGCATCGGCCCGAAGAATGTTTTTTGGACCTGTTGAAAGACCGCCTCTGCGGCGGCCACATCGGAGCCACCGATAAAAATCGCCGTCGATGCGAGGTCGGCGCCACCCCGCGTGAACATCGCCCCGTGCACGAGTGGCACGGCGGATTCAGGGGTCACGTTGCCGTGCCGCAGCAGCACCTCGGCGCCGGCATCGACTGCCACGACGGCGTCGAACGTGCTCGGCTGAGGATCGCAATCGAGTTGAATGAGTATCCGCGATGCGGTCATTGAAAGGCGCCTCGACGAA
>JBIIFB010000274.1:0-3154 GCA_044237545.1 Pirellulales bacterium | reverse complement strand
CCTAAACGCCGTGCCGGGAGTGCCCGTCGCACCAGCGGTCGCCTCGACTCGGGAGCGCCAGCCGGTGGGGCAAAGGGGCCACAGCCGATCGCAGTAGATGCCGGATCGCGGAGAGGGGCGCTCGACCTCCTTCGGCAGGAGGTGGCTGCCTGTCGCCTCTGCGAACCGTTGGCCCGGGCCCGCACCCAGACTGTGTTTGGTGTGGGCACGGCCACGGCCAGGCTGTGTTTTCTGGGCGAGGCCCCGGGGGCCGACGAGGATGCCTCCGGCGAACCGTTCGTCGGCCGTGCCGGTCAGTTGCTGACAAAGATCATCGAGGCCTGCACGCTGACGCGGGACGAGGTCTACATCCTCAATGTGCTCAAGTGCCGGCCGCCGGAAAACCGCCCGCCGCTTGCCGAAGAGACGGCCAACTGCCGGGGCTACTTCGAAAAGCAGTTGGAAATCATCGCGCCGGAGTTTATTTGCTGTCTGGGCACCACCGCGGCGCAGGCGCTCCTGCAGACTGACGAGCCGATCGGAAAGTTGCGGAAGCGGTGGTTTTCGTGGCGGAATTCGCAGGTCATCTGCACCTACCACCCGTCCTACTTGCTCCGCAACCCACCGGCAAAACGTGAGGTCTGGGACGACATGAAACTCCTCATGGCCAAGCTGGGCGTGCAGCTGTAACAGCCCGTCTTTTCCGGTTGCGCCGGTTTTGCTGAAGAATCCGCCGTCAATCATCCGAAAACTAGTGTGGGTGATGGGGTGGGGGAGCAGCCGCTGAGAGATCCGGGACGTGACTCCCGGATGACGGACCGGGGGCCGGCCTGTGGGAGGGCTGGCGTCTGGCTGCGGGAGAGGGCTCCCGCCAACAGGAGGGGCCGCATGGTTGAGGCACGTCTGACACGAGTCCCGGCAAGAGCCCCGACAGAGAGAGCCCCGACAGCAAGAGCTCCGAAAGAGAGCCCGCGTGCCTGGGCCGGCACCCTCGCTGTGGTGCTCGTCGGCGGGCTGATCTCGACCGGCTGCACAATGTGCCCCGATCCCTTCGACTATTCGGGTCCCGTGCCGAACGGCTCGTCGCCCCAGAACGACTTCCGTGCTCGGAGCGGCGGCATTCTGCCACTGGGCGCCGCGCCCAGGCCGTGGCCGCAGATCGTCAAGGACGGCATGCAGCCGGCTCCGGAAGAACCAACACCGACACTTGCGGATGAATATGGGTCGCCGGAATTCCAGCAGACCGCAGCGGTCGAGGATGACGCCCTGGCTGGAGACATGGCAGCTGGAGACATTGCATCTGAAGGCATGGGCGGCCGTGAGACTGATCAGGAGGCCCCAGAGGAGCCTTTGGCTGAGCCAGTTTCGATAGCCGAGCCAGTTTCGATGGCCAAGCCAGCGGATCTCGGACAGGTGCCGACTGACGCCGAACAGCCGTACGCACCGCCGATGCAGGACGGCGTCGGGACGGGCATGGCGATGGCTGGGCCAATGCCGACAGCCCCTTCTGAATCGCCTGTCGCGTCGCCCCTCAGTTCGAGGCTTCACAGGGACGAGACGCCCGGCTGGCGGGCCCGCCGTCGGTAGGTGATGCCCTGCTGGCAGCGGAACGCCGATGCAGGCTCAGAGCTGATGCCGGCTCAGGGCCGCCAGCCATCCGGCACGACTGCATCCTTGGGTACGATCGCAATCCCGTCGCGAACCGTAAAGCGGTCGCTATCGGCCGACGTCTCGCAGCCGTGGTCGTTGACGATCCGGGCTCCGCGACCGATCCGCACGTTCTTGTCGACGATCGCCCCCTCAATCACGGTTCCCGCGCCGATGCCCATTCGAGGGAGCCCCAGGGCGGCGTTGGCCGTGATGTCATCGGCCGTTTCGAAGAAGTCGTTGCCCAGGATCATGGAATTGCGGATCACAACATCGCGTCCGATCCGGCACCGAACGCCGATGACGCTGTTTTCGATCACCGCTCCCTCCTCGACGAGGCAGCCGTCGGAGAGCAGACTGTGCCGAATGGTGGCGCCGTCGATCCGCGACGGCGGCAGAAACCTGCCGCGTGAATAGATCGGTGCCTCCGGCATGGCCATGTCGAATGGAGGCGCGGGGCTGGCGAGGTCAAGGTTGCACTGGTAGTAGGACCGGATCGTACCGATGTCCTCCCAGTAGCCGTCGAAGGGATGCAGGTGCACCTTCTTCGCCCGGATGGCGGCCGGGAAGACCTCGCGGCCAAAGTCCTGATAATCGGTCTTGGTCAACAGATCGACGAGGCAGTCGCGATCGAACAGATAAATTCCCATGCTGGCCATCAGCGAGCGGCCCCGGGAAGGAATGCCCTGGCTGTCGATCCATGCGGGATCGGTGCGGACAATGTCGAGTTCTGCGGGTGTCTGCGGCTTTTCAAGGAAGCCCTCGACCCGGCCCTGCCCGTCGAGTCGCATGATCCCGAGCGCCGAAGCCGCCTCCGCGTGCACCGGAATGCCGGCGATCGTGACATCGGCGCGGCTGGCCATGTGGGTGGCAAGCATGTCGGCGTAGTTCATGCGGTAGAGCTGGTCTCCCGAGAGAATCAGCACGTGGCGGATGTCGGGCTGTTGCAGATAGCGGAGGTTTTGACGGACCGCGTCGGCCGTGCCCTGATACCATCCCGCATTGTCGTTCGTCTGCTGGGCCGCGAGGATCTCCACGAATCCGCCGTTGAACGGATCGAATGTGTAGGTCCGGCGGATGTGCCGGTGGAGGCTCACGGAGTTGAACTGCGTGAGCACGTAAATTCGCTGTACGCCGCTGTTGATGCAGTTGGAGAGCGGCACGTCGATGATGCGGTATTTCCCGGCCAGCGGGACGGCCGGCTTGGAGCGGTCGCGGGTCAGGGGATAGAGCCGAGTTCCGCGGCCACCCCCGAGCACCAGGGCCAACACACGCTGCACGCTCATAGGGTGACTTTCTCCTTACGAATATCTGTGTCTGCCCGCCAGGCCCCATGCTAAGGGAATCGGCGAAAGCCGCCAATTGCGATCCTGTTTCGCAGGGTATGTGCACCCCCCGCCGTGCCGCAAGCGGGGGCGTGTTGCAGGTGACAGCACGAGCAACCTTTCGTGCCGCAACAGCTGACCTTCTGTGATTTGGTGCTGGAAGTCCGGCGAGCAAACCTCTGTGGCTTTTTCTCGCCCTCCAT
>JBIIFB010000152.1:0-9646 GCA_044237545.1 Pirellulales bacterium | reverse complement strand
TCCGCAAGTTAAAAACTCGCGGCCACAAGGAGGTCGGCGCGGATTCCGCGAGGTCCCCCATCCTCATGCTGCGGCGGCCATGCCGTGCCGAACAGCGCTGGATAGGATGCCGACGTTTCGAGTGAAATCAGAACGTCAGGTTTTCTTCTGCGAAGGTCATGCGGCTGTCGTAAGCATGAAAAGAGCGGGCGATTTTCCGGGACAACACCTGCAGGAAGAGCGCCCTGAACTGAGCTTCCGACTGATCCGTGGCCGGCACGGCGCTATCACCCGGAAAGGTGAAATCGTCGAAACGTTTTTCGAACACAATCGTCTTCTCTGCGACGTCATACACCCGCACATGTGCGGTCGCCCGGCCCCGGTAGAGGGTCGATCCCTCGTGCATGCGGAACTGCTCCAGATCAATGCCGACCACGATATCCGCATCCAGCGACCTACCGAGCGTCGGGTAGTCGACCCAGGCGTTCTCGTCGATCCATCGGGCCACCTCGCGTTGGTCGATGATGCGGGACTTCCTCACATTTTGCGACAGTTGCGCTCCCACCATGGTGGAGAGTTCACGGGCGGAACTGGCGTCACTGAACTCCAGTTCCACGATCGGCTTGCAGACCACTGCCACGTGCTTGCCACGGAGTCCCTTGAATTCAGCCGGGGCATCCTTCTCGGGCGCAACGAGGTAGGCGACGGTGGTGATCATCGAGCAGCCACCTGCGAGAAACGGCAGCAACAGAGCGAGGGCCATGAGGCGGAAGGCATGGTAAAGCCGGGGCTGCATGCGAAGATCCTCTGTCTGTCGGGTAATCACAACGGAAGTTACCGGGCCGATTGGGCCATGATGGCCGGTGAGACCGGATGGCCAGTTGGTCCGGATCGTCGGGTCGGCCAGATGGCCGGGGAGAGTAACCAGCACGCCTGGCCCGCTCAAGCCCGCTCCGAGCCCGCTCAAGAAGGCTTCGAGCCGCGCCACCACATTGCCCAGCCTGTGCTGATGCCCTACCCATTGTTCATCTCGTGCCCTGCCGTCGCTTTGGGGCATTGGGGAAGGCACAATGGGCGAATGTCCATGCCTGAAACAATGCCTGAAACATCCCCCTCCACAGCAGTCAGCGGATTTCTGGGAGCCCTCGCGGCCGGTCTTCCAAAACACGGATTCCCATCCACAGCAACGGTCGTGGCCGTCTCCGGTGGTGCCGACAGCGTGGCCCTTCTGTTGGGGCTGTGCAGTCTTGTCGAGAGGGAGGGGCCAGGCAGGCTGCTCGTGGCGCACGCCCGGCACGATCTCCGCGGGGTGGCGGCAGAGGAGGATGCCACCTTCGTCGCACAGCTCGCCGCCGGACGTGGCATTGAGTGCGTTGTGCGCGACCTGCAGGTTCGCGATCCAGGCACCGTGCGAGGCGAGGGGATCGAGGGGCGGGCACGGCGGATGCGTCGGGCATTCTTCGCCGACATCGCCCGCGAACGCGGGGCGCGGTTCGTCGTCCTGGCGCACACTGCGGACGATCAGGCTGAAACGATCCTGCACCGCAGTCTGCGGGGCACTGGCCTGGCGGGCCTCGCGGGTATGACCACTGCCCGGCACCTCAGTGACGGCGTTTCGATCCTGCGACCGCTCTTGGCGGTTCCACGCCGCATGGTCAGGGAGTATCTCCAGGCGTGTGGGCAGCCCTGGCGGGAGGATGCGACGAATGCCGATGTCCGGTTTGCGCGGAATTTCCTGCGGCACGAGATCCTGCCGCGGTGCGATTCCGGTCCCTACCCTGCGGCCGCGGCGTCGCTCGTCCGGCTGGGCAGTCAGGCCGCGGTTGTGGCCGGGGCGCTGCGAAGCGCGGCCGAACATCTGCTCGAAACGCATTCACATCGCCACGCCGATGGGACGACCGTGCTCCAGACCCGGGGGCTCGCCGGGCTTGATCGACACCTGATCGCAGAGATCTTCGTGGCGCTGTGGCACCGCGAGGCCTGGCCGCAGCGCGACATGACCGCCCGGCACTATTCCCAGCTCGCCGCCATGGCCGTATCCTCGGCCGACGCTATCGGGGCGGCGCCGCCGGCGATCGACCTGCCCGGTGGGATCCGCGCCCGCGGGCAATCGCCGGGCATGGTTGCCGTGAATCAGCCCACCCCGCCGGCATGTGATGCCGTTTAGTGGTGCATCCCGCGGGCCTTATAGCCTCCACGGGTCGCGAACCAGGCGAGCAAAAGCGAGTAGCAGACGAACATCGTGGCGGGCACGAAGGCCGTCAGTTTGAGCGCCTGCCGGCCACCGAACAGACCGGCTCCGTCAACCAGCGGCTTGTCGGCTGCCGCCTCAGGGCCGGCTGATGAATCCCACCAGTTCACGAGCGACTGCTGGGCCGCGATCGCTTCCGGCTTGGCATTCTCCTTCTGCATCCGGTCGAGCTCGCGGAGCGATTCCTTACCGCCATCCTCCAACACGCCCACCTTCGAGCCATCAAGACCGACCGTCTTCATCCAGAGAAACTCGTTCTCCTTCGGGGCCTTGTAGCGGTCGTAGACGGCAGCGCTCGATTCACGCAGCTTGGCCGAGGCATTCTGGTCCTGCAGGAAGCCGATGCCGGGGCCGCCCAGGAGACCAGCCGCGAGCATGCCCACGCCTCCGGCGGCGCCGATCGTGATCGCGCCCCCCTTGGGGAACTGCTCACTCACCACCGCGAGCATCGTCGGCCAGAGGAAGGTCTTACCGATGCCGTAGACGGTGGCCGCAATCACGCACATCACCGCGCCTTCGGCGTTGCCCAGCATGGTCAGGCCCGCCGCACCGAAGAGAGCGGAGACCGCCAAGAGGCCCAGCGGCGAAATCCGCTCGACGATCGGCCCCGCGAAGAACCGCAGGATGAACATCAGGCCCGACGTATAGACGAACAGCAGCAGGCCGTTGGCCGGGCTGTTCATGATCGTGCCGGTGATCTTGGAGATCCAGGAGTCGGTGCCAAGCTCCACGTAGCCCACGAGGCCCTGGATGAGCAGCAAAGCGGCGAGCAGCAAATGGCCGAAGCGGAAGCCGGTCGCCGCACCGAATGCTGCGAGCAGTCCGGCTGCGATACCGGCGGCCGCGAGCGGCGGCAGGCCAAGGTCGCTCTTGAAGAAGAGGGCGAGCAGGCCGCAGATCACCGCGGCGCCAACGAGGCCGAGTTCACCGAGCATGTCCTTGAAACTCACGCCGGAACTGCTGGCCTCGCTCTTGGGGAACCGCTGGCCGAGCATCATCAGGCCGTAGAGCACCACCGGGGCCAGAAACAGGGAGATCTGAAACTGCCACGGCACCGGCTTTGTGCCCGCACCGCCCGCCATGAAGTAGCTCGCCAATCCGCCCAGGATCAGTCCGCCCGGCCAGCCGGCATGCAGGATGTTGAGATAGTGCGCCTTCTTCTTTGGAAACAGCGTGGCGACGAGCGGGTTGACCACGGCCTCGGCGATGCCGTTGCCGATCGCAAAGAGGAACATACCCCAGAAGAGGCACTGGAAGGCGAGCGGCTTGCCGCCAGCCGCGAAGGCAGCTCCGGTGGCGAGCGTGAGTGCCGCTGACACGAGATGCATGATGAATGCCGCGAACATCAGCGGGCCGAAGCCGATTCGGTCGGCGATCAGGCTCGACAGCAGAATGATGATGCCGAAGCCGGTCAGGCCGCCGCCGGTGATCGCGCCCAATTCCGTCTGCGTGAAGCCATATTGCTCGGCCCACTGCCCGAGAATGCCGGCCCGGATCGAGAAGCCCACGCCCGCGGCGAGAATGGCCATGAAACCGGCCCAGAGCAGTCGCTGGGGGTTGAGCCCGCCGGGAACCGGTTCCACCCAATCGTTCGTCTCAGCCGACCTATTTTTGCGGGCCATCTGGTCCCCCCGTTCCTGGTGAAAGCCACCCTTTCGGGCAGCCGTGAGGCCGCCCTGTCGGGCAACCGTCCGGGCCAATGATCATTGGGCCCGGCATGAATGTGTGGCAAGAGCGCGTAATCAGAGCATGTGTCAGAGCGTGTTATCAGAACGTTGGTCGGTCCCGAGCCGAGGCCGGGCGGTCACTATAGCAGGGGTTCGCATTCTGGGGGAATGGGGTTCTTTCGGCGGGATAGTGGTGGGATGGCGGTCGGGATGGCGTCTTGACCCTTAGCCGACCGGCGACGTACTTTCCCCGCCCTCCGCGGCTGCACCGAAAAGTGCCCGCCTTTCGCTGGTGGCACAGACGCCTTGAAACCGCTCGCCGACACGCTCTGGATGCTCGTGCGCTGGGCTCTGCCGGTAACGGTGGCCGGTGTGGTGGCGGCGGGCGCCATCGGCTCGAGCCGGCTCGGCGAGGAGGTGCGCGGCCGCATCCAACAGCGTCTCGCCGAGGAGTTCCCCACGCTCTCCGTGCAGGTCCAGGGGGCCAGTCTGGTGGAGGGGGAGGGGATCGTCGTCCGTGGTGTGTCGATCACCGACCCGTCGCTGCCGCAGGAATGCCGGCAGATGCTCTGGGTCGACGAGGTCCGTCTGGCGTGCAGTACGAACCTGGCCGATCTGATCTCCGGATCTCCGCAGATCAGCGGGGTGAGGCTGCGTCGCCCGATGGTGCATGCCGTGCGGCACGCGCATGGCGGGTGGACCGTCGACGCGCTTGTCAAACGACGGGCGGGCAGCGGCCCGATCGTGCCTGTGACCATCGAAGATGCCACGCTGCTCGTCGACGATGTGCCGCGACAGACGCGGGCGGTCGTGCGGCAGATCGGTCTTGAGTTGCAGCCTGACGAAAGTGCCGACGGCGCGGGCTGGGTGCTCGTGCGGGCCGCGGCCGCCGGAGATCTCTTCGAACGGGCGAGCATCACCGGCCGCGTGGCGGTCGCCACCGGAACGTTCGATCTTCGCGGGGCGGTGCAATCGCTCGAGTTCACGCCCCGTTTGGTCAGCATGCTCCCGAAGGCAGCCGGACAGACGGTCGATGCCCTGCGGGAACGCAGCGCCGGACTGAGGGGACGAATCGACATGGATTGGCAGGCCGCGGGGACCATGGCAACGCTCGAGGCCACCGTCTTCTCGGTATCGGGGCGGTTGGAGTCGGGCCGCTTCGAGCACGCGTCGCTACCGTTTGCGATGAGCGACGTGACGGCGGCGTTTCAGGCTGATCGCACCGGCGTGCAGTTCGAGCACCTGGAGGCACACGCGGGCTCGACCCTCCTGCGTGGCAACGGCCGATATGCCGGGTGGAGCACCACTGCAGACTTCGACCTGCTGCTGGAGGCCGAACGGCTCGTGGTGGGGCGGCACTGGGAAGGCCTGTTACCGGCATCGATGGCGTCGCAGTGGAGCAAGCTCCTGCCGGCCGGTGAGATCGATCTGCGGGCACAGGTGAAACGTCGCAACGGCGAGGTCGAGCCGCAGGTCTCCGTGCGCTGCCGCAACGTGTCGCTGACCCACTACCGATTTCCGTATCGACTTGACCGGACCGTCGGCACCGTCTTGTTGGAGGGGAAAACGTTGTCGATCCATCTCACCGGACAGGCCGGCGGCCATCCGGTGCAGGTGCAGGGCACATTCCGCACGGTCCTACCGTCGCCCGCCACCAACGAGCCCGGCGGGATGTTCGGCGTGTTGGAAGTCCGCGGCGAGGGCATGCGCATCGACGACAGCCTGCTTGCGGCCATGCCTCCCCGCAGCGCCGACATCATCCGCACCCTGCGAGCCTCCGGAACCTTCGACTTCGTCTTCCGGCACGACCGGTCGCCGACGACGCCGGGTCGCCATGCCAACTCCCTCGGGATCCGCCTCGTGCAGTGCAGCATGGCCTATGCGGGGTTTCCCTATCCGCTGTCGAACGTATCGGGCAGCCTGCGGATGGACCGCGGGCACTGGACGATTCGAGACATCACGGGATCCAACGACAGCGGGGTCGTCCGCTGCTCCGGCATGCTCGTGCCGCGTGGCGACAGCGATGGCGAACTCACGCTCAACCTCGCAGGCACGGGCGTCGTGCTCGAGCGTGAGCTGCGGGACGCCCTGCCAGCCGGGGTCCGGCAGATCTGGGACGACGTCGATCCCCGTGGAAACGCAGAGTTTTCGGCAACCGTTCGGCATCACGTGAAGGCGCGGCGGACCGAGGTGGAGATCGAGGCCACGCCCCAGGGCGACACGGTGTCGATCGAACCGGCCTGGTTTCCGTACCGGCTTGAGCACCTGCGCGGGCAACTCCACTGGAAGGATGGGCAGCTGACCTTCGACCGCGTCCGTGGCACGCATGATCGGACAACCGTCACCGCCGGCGGTGTCTGTCGGTTTGCACCCGGCGGGGGCTGGCACGTCTCCTTTGAACAGCTCTCCGCGGATCGCTTCCGCGCCGATCACGATGTGCTGCACGCCCTGCCCGTGGGGTTGCAGCAGGCCATCTCCGCCGTCAACCTCCGGGGCCTGCTGTCGCTGGCCGGATCACTCGACATCCATTCCACCGCCGGCTCCCCCTCCGCGTCGTGGGACATGCAACTCGACGTGGCGCAGGGATCGCTCGACGTCGGAACGCCTCTCGAGCATGTGCACGGCGGCATCCGCCTCCGCGGCCAGTCCGACGGTCGTTCATGGCAGACCTTCGGCGACATGGCAATCGACACCGCCATGTGGCGGGGTATCCAACTGACGGCGGTGCAGGGGCCGCTGGCCATGGATTCCAGCGGCGCGCGATTCGGTGCGACTGCGTCCCGTGGCGATGAGCCTGGAGTTCCACGGCGGATTTCGGCCCGCGTGGCGGGAGGCACGCTGCTCCTCGACGGGAGCGTCGCGGCTGGGGATCCAGGCGGCTTCGCCCTGGCAGCATCGCTCGGTGATGCCGACCTTGAACGGCTGGCCGGTGACACGCTCTCTGCCGCCCATCCCTATCGGGGGCGTGTCTTCAGCACGCTGGAGATGAGCGGTTCCCGGGCCGGCGCCCATTCGCTCGCGGGGCGGGGCCAGGTGCGGCTGCGGGATGCCGACATCTACGAATTGCCGATGGTGGTGGCGATGCTGAAGATGTTCCGGGTCAAAGCACCCGACCTGAATGCGTTCGGTTCGAGCATCGTCGACTTCCGTATCGAGGGGCCGCGGGCCTATCTCGACAACGTCGAACTCTCCGGCGACGCCATCAGTCTCGTCGGCAACGGAGAGATCGATTTCGATTCCAATGTCCACATGACGTTCCGCTCCATCATGGGCGATTCCGCCACGCAGTTGCCCGCCATGAAACGCGTGCTCGGTGGTGCGAGCGGACAGTTCATGCTGATCCATGTGGATGGCACGCTGCCGCATCCGGAGATGACGAGCGAGGCGTTTCCCACCCTCGCCGCCGCGATTCAAAAATTGCAGTCGCAGCGACGTGGGCAGGATGGGCTCCGCAATGCGGCACTGCGGCGGGAGAATCAGCGGTGAATGGAGGGGGTGGCATGGACGGTGGAGCCGAAACACGGCCGCATCGTCATACTGGACAGACTGTTTTCACGTCGACGAGCGGACTCGTCGGCAGGGCGGCACGGTGCAGCGACACGCAGGTGTAAAAGAGGGCAGCGGATGGCGGAACAACCGATCCATTTCGTGAAGATGCAGGGTGCGGGCAACGATTATGTCTACATCGACTGCTTCGCCGAGCCGACGCCGGCAGACCCGGCGGCCTTGGCGCAGCGGATTGCCGACCGGCATTTCGGCGTGGGCGGCGACGGCCTGGTATTGATGATGCCCTCGGCCGTCGCGGCGGCGCGGATGCGAATGTTCAACGCCGACGGCAGCGAGTCGGAAATGTGCGGCAACGGCGTGCGGTGCGTGGCGCACCTCGCCGTGGCCCGCGGCCATGCCGCCGCGGGGCCGGTGACGATCGAGACCGGCCGCGGCGTGCTGGCCCTCGATGTCTCGCGTGAAGGCTCCCGCCGGTCACGGGTGCGGGTCGACATGGGCGAACCGCTACTCTCCGCGGCTGAGATTCCGGTGGCACTCCCTGGCACCGCCGATGGCAGCGGCCGCGTGATCGACGCGGCATGTCCGGCACTCGGAGCACCAGAGTCATGGTGGGAGGAGGCGGGACTCGATCCGAGGATGACCTGCGTGTCGATGGGAAATCCCCACGTGACGTTCTATTGCCGCGATGTGGCGCGCGTGCCGCTGGAGTCGATCGGCCCGAGAGTCGAGACGCATGCGATCTTCCCCCGTCGGGTCAATGTGCACTTCGTCGAGGTGCAGTCGCAGGAACGGGTGCGGATGCGGACGTGGGAACGCGGCAGTGGCATCACAATGGCCTGCGGCACGGGTGCCTCGGCGGTCTGTGTGTCGGGCGTGCTGTCTGGCCGAACGGAACGACGGATCGTGGCGGAACTGCCCGGCGGCAGGCTGGATCTGGAATGGGTGACCGCGGGGCATGTGTTCATGACGGGACCGGCGGAAGAGGTCTTCGACGGCGTGTGGTGGGCCGCATGACGGTCAGCAGATACGGATACAGATACAGACGCAGTCCAAAAACAGATCCAAAAACAGCTCCGAATACAGACAGACATCAGAATATGGATTGAGGCAGCCGGCGGTCGCTGTCGCAGGCAGACGCTCAGCCCCAACACAAGAGTGGAACAGGTCGGGCGTGCCGGACGGACATCAAGAAAGGAAAACGGATTCGTGAAGCTCGAGTCGTCGCTTGCCATAGGGGCGTGTTCGCTGGTCTCCACTGCCTGCATCCGGCAGTGGATGGGCACGCTTGACTGCCGAGTAGACTTCGGGGAACCGACGGTCGATCCCGTGCATCCCGATTGCCGCGGCACGAAAATCTACGTCTTCTGGCATGAAAACATCCTGCTGCCGCTGTTCCTGCGTGGTCATTCCAACATCGCCATGCTGCTGTCACGGCATCACGACGCCGACATTCTCGCCCGAGTGGCGGGGATGATGGGCTTCGGGGTGGTGCGGGGCAGCACCTTCAAGGGCGGCTCCGCGGCACTCCGTGAACTGGCGGGCCGGGCCCACAGCGAAAATCTCACGATCACCCCCGACGGCCCGCGCGGGCCACGCCGCCGGCTGGCGCCGGGCTGCGTCTTCCTCGCGAGCACGATGCGGATTCCGATCGTAGCCATGGGGTTTGGGTATGAGCGGCCATGGCGACTGGGCACGTGGGACCGCTTCGCCATTCCCCGACCGTGGTCGCGGGCGCGTGGAGTGGTCAGCCGGGCGATTCATGTTCCTGCCGATCTCGACCGGAATGAACTGGAGCAGCAACGGGCCGGCGTAGAGCGGTTGCTCGTGCACCTCTCGGATGATGCCGAGGCCTGGGCCCGATCGCGATCACACCGAGCCGGCGAAACGATCATCCGCAAGGAACCGTCGCGACACGCACGGCGTACGGCGCTGCTTCCCGGGCCCGCCGGTGTGTCGCTGGGGGAGGAATTGGAACGGTTCGGTCTGACCACCCAGGTCTGCCAGTCGGATCGGCCGGCGGCCTGAAACGGCAATCCTGTTCGGCACGGAAGAGGCGGCCCCCGTGGGGCGAGTTTTGTGGGGGCGAGTTTTCAACGTGCCCTGCCTGGTTCGGGGTGCCCATGCCCCGAGAGCCGGACGCTCGCTCCGGGCATCCTGCCCTGCGCTCGCTCGATGCTGACTGCGCTTCGGCATCCTGCCTGCGCCGACCAATCCGCGGCGGATCGGTGCCCGAGCAACGCCG
>JBIIFB010000151.1:0-9684 GCA_044237545.1 Pirellulales bacterium | reverse complement strand
TCAACTCCCGGACAAGTTAAAAACTTGCCGCCACGAATGAGAGGGACAGTGAGCCGGGATCGGCTGAAGCTCGACAAGCGTTGGAATTTCGCCCCCAGAGGTCGGCACCACCAATACGCCCCACGGCGAAAGTCCCCGCGAAGGAGACTTCTGCCGGCCCGGCGGCACAGGCGGCGTTATGGGCGTTACGATAGGGCTGCCATGATTGCTCGCCAGTCACGTAATCGGATCGTCCATGCAACGCCGGCACACGATGCGGCCCGTGGGCCCGGCCGGCGTGTGGCCCTGCTCGTTGAAACCTCGAAGGCGTTCGGCCGCGGCGTGCTGCGGGGAGTGAGCCGATGGCTCCGCGAACATGAGCCCTGGAGCCTCTATGCCGACGAGCGGGGGTTTGAGGAGGGGGTGCCGCCGGGATTGGAGACCTGGTTGGTTGACGGCGTGATCTCCCGCGTTCCCCGCGATCGACTGCCGGCGGCGTGGCAGCAGGGCGAAGTGCCGCTTGTCTCGCTTCGATGGGAAGAGGGGAGCGGTCCGTCGCCGGGCATCCATGCCGACGAGGCGGCAATCGCGCGGGCCGCCGCCGACCACCTGCTCGACCAGGGATTCAATCAGCTTGCCTACTGTGGTGTCCGCACTCGCTGGTCACGGCTTCGCGAGGAAGCCTTCGCAGAACATGCCGTTGCCCGCGGTGCCAGCGTGCATGTCTTCGACTCGCCCAAGGCCAGCCGGGTGGGCATGTGCGTCGACGACGTGCCTGCCATCGCCCGCTGGATCGAATCACTGCCGAGGCCGGTGGGCATCATGGCGGCCTACGACGTTCGGGCGCTGGAGGTGCTCGACGCCGTGCGGTCACTCGGGCTCGAGTGCCCCGACGACGTGGCGGTGATCGGTGTCGATGATGACGAGGTGCTCTGTGATCTGGCGTCCCCAAACCTTACGAGCGTGAATCAAAACCTGGAGTGCATCGGCTACGAGGCGGCGCGTCTGCTCACCGCGCGTATGAATGGCGAGCCTGTCACGACCGAGAGCGTGTTCGTGCCGCCGCTCGGTGTGATCGTCCGCCGCAGCACCGATATTCTGTCGCTCGACGACCCTGACGTGCGGCTGGCCCTGCGGCTGATCCGCTCGAAGGCCTGCGACGGCCTGACTGCCGAGCAGGTGGCGGGGGTCACGAGCCTCTCGCGGCGGTCGCTCGAGAAGCAGTTCACGAAGGCGTTTGGCCGCTCGCTCCACGACGAGATCATCCGCACCAAAATGCTCGCCGCCCGCCGGCTGCTGGCCGATACCGATCTCAAGCTGGCGGCGATCGCCGCACGGTGCAGCTTCGCCCATGCAGCGCAGCTGTGCACCGTGTTCAAGAAGACCTTCGGCCTCACCCCCACCGAGCACCGGCGCCGTTGTCGGCCGTGGAACCTACCCTCTCCCTGAAACGTGCGCTCTCTCATGCATCATCCTTTGCAGCAGGCCCCCGCCACCGATCACCCCTTCACAGACCCCGGTGCGATCTACCGCTACCGTGAATCGCTGACCGCCGTCGACGCGCTCACCGTGGCGATCGTCCATCTCAATCTCTTCTCTGCGCTCGCCGACCACCCAGCCGACCTGCCCTCCATCTGCCGGATGTTCTCAATCCACCCGCGGCCCACCGACACGCTCTGCACACTGCTGGTTGCCAACGGCCTGCTCCATCGCGACGCCGATGGCGTTTTCAGCGTTTCCGACACCGCGCAGGAGTTTCTCGTGGCCGGTGGGCCTTTCGACGCCCGCCCCTACTACGCGAGTATTACCGACAAACCGGGCGTTGCCGACTTCCTCACGGTGCTGCGGACCAACCGCCCAGCCAACTGGCCGGGTGAGGCCGGGGAGGCGGACTGGCATGCCGCCATGCGGACGACCGCCTTCGCGGAATCGTTCACAGCAGCCATGGACTGCCGCGGTCGCGTGCTCGGACCGGCCCTCGCCGCCGCGCTGGCAGGCACAGCCCCGGGCCGACTGCTCGATATCGGCGGCGGATCGGGCGTGTATGCGATCTCCGTGGCCACCGCGTTTCCATCGGCCCGGGCAACGGTCTTGGAGGCGTCGCCCGTAGACATGATCACGAGACGGACGATCGCGACGGCGGGGCTGGCAGGCCGAATTGATGTCGTCACATCCGACATGTTCGCCGATCCATGGCCCATGGATCACGACACGCATCTCTTTTCGAACGTCCTGCACGACTGGAACGAGACCGACTGCCGGCGACTGCTCGGAAACAGTGCCGCATCGCTGCCCATTGGTGGCCGAGTACTTATTCACGACGCCCTGCTCGACGACGACAAGTCGGGCCCGCTGTGGGCGGCCGAGTATTCCGTGCTGTTGACGACGGTGACCCAGGGGCGTCTTTACTCCACCGCGGAAATCGGCAGCTGGCTTGCCGATCTGGGGCTGAAGATCGTGGCCCATAAGCCGACGGCCCTCGGCCGCAGCGTGCTCACGGCCGTCCGACGCTGAAACGTTTGCACGGGGCGAACACGACTGCCGGGATTCATGGCCGGGCTCCCATGGCCGTCGTAGGTTTGTGTCCCCCGTGGCCGCGAATTTTCTGTCCCCCGTGGCCGCGAGTTTTGTGTCCCCCGTGGCCGCGAGTTTTTAACTTGCGGAATCAATAGCGGGGCTCGGACAAGTTGAAAACTTGCCGCCACGGGGAAATGCGGCAACTCTCAAACAAGTTGAAACCTTGCCGCCACGGGGGAGGGTGGCTCAGAAACGCCAGCCGACGCCGGTATCGACAAAGTAGCCTGCCGCGTCGCGGGTGAGGCCCCAGCCCATGCGGCAGCCAATCTCAAACGACGGCGTCAGCATGAAGTGGGTGCCGGGGCCGGCAAACGGCTGCACCGTGTTGTCGGCCAGACCCTCCGTCCAACTGCTGAACCATTCGGCATGGACCTCCCAGCGGTCAGTCATCGGGATCCGCAACACGGCCGACGGCATCCAGCGATTGAACCAGCCCTCCTCGCTTTCAGCGTAGGCGTACCGAATCGCGGTATCGAACATCCACTCTGCGGGCAACTCCCATCCAAACGCGTAGGTGGCCGTCGGCTCCGTCCCTTGGAGGTCGCCGACGACGGGCGTGAAGGCCTCCACGATGGCCACACTCCGCGGAATCCAGCCTGCCTGATCGGTGACGCGGAGCTTGAAGCCGTAGAGCAGATTGGCCTCCTCGCCACCGGCCTCCTCCTTCGGCTGTTCACCGACTTCAACGGCCGCAACGACGCTCCCCCCCGGGTTCAGTTCGTAATTGCACCCGAGCCGCCATTCGAACCGTTCGCTCGCGCCGATCCGCACGAGGAGTTCGGGATAACTGTTCGTGGCCGGAATACCGCGATTGTCGATCCACACGTACGACGCCTCGGTGAGGACGGTGCCCACCTTGGCGGTCGTGGTCGCGGGCGTGAATGCGTCGCGATCGGTGTTGAGTTCCTGAAACTCCGCGGCGACGAGCGGCGTGAGGCAGGCAATCCACGCAGCCGCAATGACCGCAATGACCGCAATGACCGCAGCCGGCCTTCGGAACGTCGTGGTGGGTTTTACCCAGACAGTCATGGCTCTGCATGGTTTCGACTCAACTCCGCCGCGGCGTGCAGTCTGCCGGGCAGAAATCGTCGGCAAAAGTCGACGGAGCCGACGGCCCTGTGAAGCTGGAGGGGAATCAGGAGAAGCTGGGGGGATCAGGAAAAACCGCCGGCGGCGACGCTGGGGGGATCAGGCCGCTTCAACGCCCGGGCTCTCGCCGAAGTAATACTTCTTGGCGTCGGGGTTGGAGAGCACCTCTTGTGCGGACCCATGGCAGAGCACCTTGCCCGCACGGACGACATAGCTGCGGTCGGTGATCGCGAGTGTTTCCCGCTCGCGGTGGTCGGTGATCAGAATCGAGATGCCGCTGTCGCGGAGGCCGGTGATGATCTTCTGGATCGAATGGATCGTGACCGGATCAATGCCGGTGAACGGCTCGTCGAGCAGGATGATCCGCGGTTCGGTCACCAGGCAGCGGGCGATCTCGAGCCGGCGCTTCTCACCGCCCGAGATGTAGTGTGATTTCGACTTGCGGATCCGAGTGATGTCGAACTGCTCCAGCAGGATTTCGCAACGCTTGCGACGTTCTCCGTACGGCATGCCGACGAGTTCCATGATCGCCAGCAGGTTCTGCTCGACGGTGAGCTTGCGGAACACGCTCTGCTCCTGCGCGAGGTAGCCCATGCCACCGTCCCGCGACCGCTTGAACATCGGCCAGTGCGTGATCTCCTCGTCGTCGAGGAGCACGCTCCCCGCATCGGGCATGACCAGACCGCAGGTCATGCGGAAGCTCGTCGTCTTGCCGGCGCCGTTGGGACCCAGCAGGCCCACGATCTCCCCCGCCTCAACGTGGAAATCGACGCCATCCACCACGCGGCGGCGGCCGTAGGACTTCACGAGGCCCGAGACGGACAACAGGGGCATCTGGATCCTCCTTGATCGACAATCGAATGAGCCGGCCCAGCCGGCCTTACCGCACGAACCGCATCCTCCCGAAGTTCGGCCACGAGGGCAATCGCAACTCCGAGCCGCCAATTTTCACCGGCACGCTCCAACTGGCCGGAACCGCATGGGGCCAAAAAATGGCCATGGCCTTGCCGATCAGCAGGTCGCGGTCGACGTGATGGCACTCCAGCCAGAGCCGGCCATCCTTGCTGGCGGCCGAGTTGTCGCCGAGCACAAAGAACTGGTCCGCCTCGAGGGCAAACTCCAGCCGGTCCTCCTCCAGGATCTCACCCGGCCGCGCTCCCACATCGATCGCGCCGATGTAATAGGTGTCGCGGAGGACCCTCAGGTTCTTCACGAGGACAAACGCTCCCGCTGCGGTGATGCCCACCGGCGACAGATCGCTCGATTCCTCCGAGCCGGGCTCGACTGCGACGACGGTGGGCCGGTTGAGCGGCACCTCCTCGAGCGAACGCGTCCAGGCTGTCGGTTTGTCGAACTGGATGCGACGCCCGTCGACAAAGAGCGAGAGTTCGTCATCGACGTTGGCAAAGAGGATCTTCCAGGAGCCCCGCCCGCGGACCGGCGTGCGGCCCCACGCAGCGGACTCGCCCCCTTGGCCGCCGGCCAGCATGAGCGTGCACTCCCCGCTGGCGAGGTCGATCTCGCAGCGATGCGATTCGCCCCCTTCCACGAGGTCGAGCGACAGAGTGCCGCCAGCCCGACCGTCGGTTTCACAGACCATTTCGAGGGCGAGATCCCCCACCCAGTGCGGCCGGGTGGCGATGGCGTTGTAGGGCTGGAAGTCGTCGATGAGCGTGGGCTTTGCCCGGCCAGCGAGCGACTCACCCTTCCGCACATCCTCCCACTCCTCGGCTGAGGGGAAGAAGTGGCGATACCGAAGGGTGGCGGGCGACTTGCCAGACATGCTGAACGAGCGGCCTTCATCGGCACTGGTCCACCCTGCGTCTGGCCCACCACGGTTCGGCGGCGACCAGTCGCTCCAGCAGAGCGGCCAGCCGGCCGTGTGGAGTTCGGTCGAGACGTAGCGACTGTCGTGGACGCACTGCAGCATCGCCCGCATCGTGTCAGACGGCTTGCGGGCAATCTCAGCCGCACCATCGTCCCGGCTGGTCCAGATGTCACCGCCCGCGATCGACACCGTCTCACCCGGCAGGCCGACAAGACGCTTGATGTAGTTGGTCTTCGCCTCCTCTGGATACTTGAAGACGACCACGTCCCACCGCTTGGGCGTCGAGAGATCGTAGGCGAACTTGTCGACAAGGATCCGATCGCCGCTGTACGACGGATACCGCGGGTCATATCGCAACTGGCCACCGGAGCCCTGCACCAACCGCGAGACGAATCCGCAGTTGGGGCACTTGGCCGCCGGCACCATCTTGGCAGCCAGCCGCGAACGGATCTGTCCGATCGGACCACGGTCGCTTTCGAGCAGTTCGAGACGGCGGCGCTGGGTGTCCCGTTCCTGAAGCCCGGAACCGTTGCCGTTGCCGCCCGTCTTGAGGCTGGCGAGTTCCCGCTCCAGCCGCGCTGCCTCCGTCCGCAGGCTCTGCGACTGGTCGTCCTCCTCGGCGCTGCAGCCGACACGGAAGTCGCGGCCGCACGATTCACAGACCAGATCCTTGTGACGGCCCATGAGTGTCGGGGCCATGGAGCCGGTCGGAATCACAAAGGCCTCCGCCTCGAAGGCCCGAAAGAGGAGCGCGAGCGTGAACGCGATCACGACCGATTCGACCGTCTCCCGGCCGAAGCTGAGCGGACTCTTGACGGTGTCGCCCGGTCGGGGCGGGGCAGGTGTGCCATTCGCGGGGGCAGTTGGGGTCGCCCGTGGGGCAGACGCATCGCGGACGGGCTGGCTGGGAAGGCGGCGCATGGTGGCTCCAATCGATGACGAGGCCAGACCGCCCTAGTGTAGACGGAAACGGGTGAATCCCCCATTCCTTTTGGCACGGCTTGTGCCGCCCCATGGGAGGGGGTCGGGGCTTGTGAGACGGCGGTGGGAAGAGCGGGTGGTGGTGGGAAGGCTTACGTCAACTTTCGGACAAGTTAAAAACTTGCCGCCACAAAAAAGAAGGACGGCGAGCCGGGATCGGCTGAAGCTCGACGAGCGTTGGAATTTCGCCCCCATCAGGTCGGCACCACCAATACGCCCCACGGCGAAAGTCCCCGCGAAGGAGACTTCTGCCGGCCCGGCGGGGTTTGCGAGACGACGGTAGAGAGGGGCTTACGTCAACTTTCGGACAAGTTAAAAACTTGCCGCCACGAAAAAGAGGGGCGGCGAGCCGGGATCGGCTGAAGCTCGACGAGCGTTGGAATTTCGCCCCCATCAGGTCGGCACCACCAATACGCCCCACGGCGAAAGTCCTCGCGAAGGAGACTTCTGCCGGCCCGGCGGGGTTTGCGAGACGGCGGTAGAGAGGGGCTGCGTCAACTTTCGGACAAGTTCAAAACCTGCCGCCACGAAAGAGGCCACACAGGTCGGGCCAATCGGGCAGAATACCGGCATGCCTCGCTTCACACACCTCCGCCACAAGCCGCCGGAAACGCCCGCGACTCAGCGTGAGCTGATCGTCGCCTGCCCGCCGATGCGGAGCCACGTGAACCTTTCGCATATCGTCCGCACCTGCGGCTGCTTCGGCATTCGCAGGGTGATCGCCTGCGGTGCGGCCAGGCTCCACGAGAAAATCGCGAGGGACGGCGCCGAATCGGTCGTGCTCGAGATCCACCGCAGCCTGCCACCGGTGCTCGACCGACTGCGCGGCGAGGGCTTCGAGATCGTGGGGCTCGAGCAGACCACACACTCCGAATGCCTGTTCGGATTTCCATTCCAGACCCGCACCGTGCTCGTGGTCGGCAACGAACGGACGGGCCTCGACGACGACGTGCTGACGCGGCTCGACCGCGTCGCGGAGATTCCGATGTATGGTCTTCCCCACAGCCTTAACGCCGCCACGTCGGCGTCGATCGCGATCTATGAGTTCTGCCGATGGGCGGAACTCCCACGCGAGCCAGCGAGCAATCGCGAGCCACTGAGCCAGGCGCCCGCATGACGCTGCTCATCGGCACCGACGAGGCGGGCTACGGCCCGAACCTCGGCCCACTGATGGTCGCGGCGACGGTCTGGCGGATCGAGGCCGGTATGGAGGATGCCGAGCCGGTGCTGGGCCGGGCTCTCGCGGAGGTCGAGGGGTTGGTGGCCGCGCACGCCGGCACGCGATCACCACTCTGGGCCGATTCCAAGCAGATCTATCGTGCGGGCGCCGGGTTCGACATGCTCGAGCGGGGCGTCCTGCTGGGACTGCTGCTGTCTGCGGGCGACATGCCCGACACCTGGGCGACGCTGCACGACTCCCTCGGACCGATCTCACCACGCGGCGGCTGCCGCGGTGAGTGGCAGGGATTGACGTCGCTACGACTGCCCCGCGATATGGACGCCGACCGGTGCGCGGTTCTGGCGGCGACCGTCCGCGAGACGCTGTCCCGGCATGGTGTGGCAGTCGTGCGGATCGCCTGCCGCGGCATCTACCCCGACGAGTTCAACACGCTGCTGCATGGCGGCCTCAATAAATCCGACATTCTCTCCGCCGCCACGCTCGATCTGGCGGCCTCCCTGCGGGCCGGCAGGCCAGACACCCCAGCGCTCGTCTGGTGCGACCGGCATGGTGGTCGCAAACGCTACGGCGGACTCGTGGCAAGTCACTTCGATACGCCGCTTGTGCAGCCTCTCGAAGAGACGCCCGTGCGGTCGGCCTACCTGGTGCCTGCTGGCGGCGAACCCCGGTCGGCGGCATGCCGGATCGAGTTTTGCGTCGGCGGTGAGTCGCGGGCCCCTGTGGCACTGGCGAGCATGACAGCGAAATACGTCCGTGAACTCTCAATGCTGGCTTTTAATACGTTTTGGGCCGAACGGGTGCCCGGCCTGCTGCCCACGGCGGGCTACCCGACCGACGCCCTTCGCTGGCGTCGGGACACCGCCGCCGCCGTCGCACGGGAACGGATCGCGACGGACGACCTCTGGCGCCGGGCGTAGCTTGCCACTGCCGGCGACGTCACGCACAATGCCGGTATGCCAAAGCTCACTACCCACCTCTATATAGTTCGACATGCCTGGGCCGAGGATCAGGGCCCGGGGATCGACGACCATGCCCGCCAGCTCACCAAGCGGGGGCGGAAGCGGTTCACGGCCATGATGAAACGCCTCCATAAAGCGGGCATGGAGGTGGACGTCGTCGCCACGAGCCCACTGGTCCGAGCCCGCGAAACAGCCGAACTTCTGGCCGCGGCATGCGACAATGCCCCGCTCGTGGAGGTGGTCGATGCGCTGGCGCCGGCCTCCAACTGGCCCGATTTGGTGGAGTGGACAACCCAGCAGGACGCGGCTCGCGTGGCCTGGGTAGGCCATATGCCCTGCGTTGGCCGACTGGTGGCCCTGATGATCGGCGACGGAGCAGCCGCAATTCGCATGCAAAAAGGGGCCGTGGCATCGATCCGGCTCGACGACGGCCCAGGCCATCCGGGCGAACTGGAATGGCTGGCCACCGACGCAATCGTCTGAAAATAGCCGTTCCGCCAACTCCTCCTCGTGGCGGAACGGCTGTCTAAGATTCTTGGCTTCGACTCTTTGTCTGGCTCTTTATCTTCTGCCAGCCCTGCCGTAGGCTCGTTTTCAAATCTGCTGCGTCATAGAGGCGATTTCGCCACACTCGCCACGCTACTCGCCAAACCGAAGGAGCCTCTGCCATGACATGCCATCGCTCTCGCTTTTTTGCTCAGGCTCTGACCGGAGCTGCCCTGCTGCCTGTCATTGCCGGTTTTGGCGTGACGGGCTGTTCTCCCGCCGGTAGGTCAGGCTCGCGGGGCGAGGTCGTTGAAATCGAAACGATCGAGGCCGTTGATCCGGCAGCGAACGGTTTGCGAAAGGATCCGCGATCCGTGGCCATCGACGAGGAGGCCGCCCGATCGAAACAGGCAGTCGATTCCGCAACGGCCGCAGCCGATCGGGCGATCACCGAGGCGGGCCAAACAATCGATGCACCTGTGGAGACGGTGACCGCTCCAGCCGCGAAGGCGCCAGCGATGCCGGAAGCTGCCCAGGCAGCAGAGAAGCAGACAGCGAAAGAAGTGGAGCCCACGGCAACACCACAGGCAGCGACTCCCGCAACA
>JBIIFB010000150.1:0-9756 GCA_044237545.1 Pirellulales bacterium | reverse complement strand
CGTGCCAGGTCATGGTAGAGCCGCCACCGCGCGAGCATCTCCTCGACGCTGTCCCCGCCGAACTTGTCCACGAGGGCCGTTGCCACCTCGAACGCGACGACATGCTCCACGATCACGCTGCAGGCGCTGACCGCGCAGACGTCGCTCCGTTCGTACGCGGCCTCCTCTGCCTGCTTGGTCCGGAGATTCACCGATTCCAGTGGCTTCCGCAGCGTGCTGATCGGCTTCATGGCAGCTCGGACGACGAGCGGCTGGCCATTGGTCATGCCAGCCTCGAGCCCCCCCGCGTTGTTGGTGGGCCGCGTGAAGCCCAACTGCGGGCCGCTGCGGGTGCCGGCGTCGTAGTGGATCGGATCGTGCACCTCGGAGCCGCGGCGTCTGGCGGCTTCAAAGCCCATGCCGATCTCCACACCCTTGATCGCCTGCACGGCCATGACTGCCTGTGCGAGCCGGCCGTCGAGCTTGCGGTCCCACTGGGCATGCGTGCCGAGGCCGATGGGCAGGCCATCGACCCGGACTTCGACCACGCCGCCGAGCGTGTCTCCCTCTTTGCCCACCCGATCAATGAGCGTCTCGACTTCCGCGTCCCGCTCGGGATGAAGCGAATAGACGGAGCTCGAATCACGGAGGGCCCGCAGCTCCGACAGCGTGCCGGAACGGTCGCCAAGCACGAGGCCACCAAGTTCCTTTACCCAGCCCGCAACCTCGATGCCAAACAGAGACAGGAGTTGGCGGGCCAGGGCCCCTGCGGCCACGCGGGCGGCGGTCTCACGGGCACTTGCCCGCTCCAGCACCGCACGGACGCCTCCCAGATGCTTGATGGCCCCAGGGAGGTCGGCATGTCCCGGCCGGGGGCGATCGACGTCCTCGAGCCTTTCGAGCTTCGAGTCTTTATTGACAACTTCAATCGCCAACGGGCTGCCGAGCGTGGCGCCGTGCCAGAGCCCTGATAGAAACGTGACGGCATCCGTCTCGATCCGCTGTCGGCCGCCGCGTCCATAGCCGCCCTGGCGACGGACGAGCTCAGCATCAATCAGGGCCTTATCCACGGCCATGCCGGCAGGAAACCCGTCGACGAGGGCCACGAGGGCGGGGCCGTGCGATTCACCGGCGGTCCAGTAGCGGAGCATGGGGGCCAGTCTCAAGGGAGGGGGCGGTCGACCGCAGGACGGGGGAGAGGGCGAAAATTGGCCCTGGCTGAGCGATGATAAGTCTGGGGGATCATAAGTCTAATTTCGGCAGCCACGCGTCCCTAGGCCAGAAACACCCTGAAAGAAATGCCTGAACCCGTCTACTCTGAACCCGTCGACCGGCGACTGACACCAGGCGGCCTCCTACGGCCAGCTGGAGCCCGCCTGGTTGGAGACAGCCGGTTGAGCGTAGCCGCCTTACGGGAGCCGGCCCGTGAGCAGCCGGCAGGCTTCGAGGTACTTTTCCCGGGTCTTGGCCACGACTTCAGCAGGCAGTGCAGGGGGGGGGCTCGATTTGTCCCAGCCGCTCGAATCCAGCCAATCCCTCACGAATTGCTTGTCGAACGAGTCGGGAACACGGCCCGATGCGAGGCCCGCCACCGGCCAAAACCTGGAACTGTCGGGAGTGAGCACCTCGTCGACCAGAAGAAGGGAGCCGTCGGGCAGGTGGCCCCATTCAAACTTTGTGTCAGCGACAACGATCCCGCATGTCGCGGCATACTCAGCCCCGCGGCGAAAGACCTCGATGCTCTTCTCTCGGAGCGTCGACGCCAGCGCGAAGCCGATGCGGTCGGCCATCACCTCAAACGACACGTTTTCGTCGTGGCCTGTGATCGCCTTCGTTGCCGGCGTGAAGATGGGCTCGGGCAGCGGCGAGCCCGGCCCGAGTCCGGCGGGCAGCCGCACACCGCAGACGGTGCCGTTGCGAATGTATTCGGCGAGCCCGGAGCCGGCCAGCCGGCCACGGACAACACACTCGAAGGGGATCACCTGGGCCTGCCGGACGAGCATCGTGCGGCCACGAAGCAGGTCGCGATCGACCTCGGCCGGCAGTCCCATGGCATCGACGTCGGTGGTGATCAGATGATGAGCTTGGCCAGGCGAACCGGCACCGCTGGCCCCGGATGACAGCCAGTCGAACCAGAAGGCCGAGATTGCAGTCAGCACCTTCCCCTTGCCAGGGATCGGTGTGGGCAGGATCCAGTCGAAGGCGCTGATCCGGTCGGTGCTGACGATGAGCATCGCGGGGCCGAACGCAGACGCGTCGAGGCGGTAGCAGTCACGAACCTTGCCGCGGTAAAGCGGGCCTATGCCGAGATTGGTTTCCGTGACGGCGTCTGACTCCATACCCACTTTTGTATGTCAATTTCCGGCCACGTCCAGTTGTGACGACCACAAACGCAGGGGTGCTGTTTTTTTATGACACCCGTCTTTTTTATGGCGCCCGTCGTCAGCAGAAATCTCGCGACATTTTCGGGAGGGCTGCCAGGGGAGTCGGCTCCAGACCTGTTGCCAGGATGTGCACGACCGGGCCGCGGCGTTGAATCCGCCCATGCACGACGAGCACCGCCGCGCGGCGGGCGGAAGGATCGGCCGCCTGCCAGACATCAGTCCGCACCACGACGTTGGCCGCACCGGTTTCGTCCTCTATTGTCAGAAAGATCGTCCCCGCGGCCGTGGCCGGACGCTGCCTCGTGAGCACGATGCCTGCCACCTGCACGCGGCGGCCCTCTGGAGCCGCAGTCGCCTCCGAGGTGGTGATGATGCCCCGCACTGCGAGCCCGTCGCGTTCGAAGTGGAGCGGGTGGGACTGCAGGGAAAGGCCGGCGGTTCGGTAGTCGGCGATCACCTCTTCCTGTCGCGTCATCGCAGGCAGCAGGAGGTCATCATCGGCGTCATCCTGCTCGTCCTGAAGACCTTGCAGCAGCGGCAGACTGCCGGGGCGGTCGAGGCATCGCATCGCCTCCCAGACGGCCCGACGACGATCCAGCCCCAGCGACTCAAGCGCCCCGGCGCGAGCGAGATGCAGGAGCGACTGGCGATCGATCTGGGCCCGCCGTGCCAGTTCATGCGGCAGTCTGAAAGGGCCGGCCAGTCGCGCCTGCTCAATCCGCCTGCCCACTGCCTCCGCCAGGCCATACACCTGCTCCAGCCCCAAACGAATGGCCAGACGACTCGCTGGACGACTCGCCAGACTTCCATTTGACGCACCATCCTCGTCGCGGCAGCCGCCGCGCACCGCATTCCGCATTCCGCTTTTGCCTTCAACCGTCGCCTGCCACGCGCTGGCATTCACATCGACCGGCAGCACCTTCACACCATGCTCCCTGGCATCCCGCACCAGCTGCGCCGGCGCGTAAAACCCCATCGGCTGGCTGCCGAGCAGGGCGGCCGTAAAAGCGGCCGGATGATGCCGCTTGAGCCACGCCGACACGTAGACCAGGAGCGCGAAGCTCGCCGCATGTGACTCCGGAAATCCATACTCGCCGAAGCCACGAATCTGCTGAAACACCTGCTCGGCAAACCGCTGCGACAGGCCACGGGCGAGCATGCCGTCGAGCATCTTCCTGCGAAACGCGTCGATCACGCCCGGGCGACGCCAGGCCCCCATGGCGCGGCGGAGTTGATCGGCCTCCCCGGGCGTGAAACCGGCGGCCACGACTGCCAGCCGCATCGCCTGTTCCTGGAAGAGCGGAACACCCAGCGTCTTCTCAAGCACCTCGCGAATGGCCTCGCTCGGAAAGGTCACTGGCTCCTCGCCCGAGCGGCGGCGGAGATAAGGATGCACCATGTCGCCCTGGATGGGCCCGGGCCGCACGATCGCGACCTCGATCACGAGGTCGTAGAAGCAGGCCGGCTTGAGCTTTGGCAGCATGCTCATCTGCGCCCGGCTTTCGATCTGAAACACGCCCACCGTGTCGGCCCGCGAGATCATCTCATAGACACTCCCGTCTTCGGCGGGCACCGTGGCCAGCGTCAGCTTCGGCCCCCCAGCAGCCTCGACCAGATCGAACGCCCGGTGGATGCAGGAGAGCATGCCGAGCGCCAGACAATCGACCTTGAGAATGCCCAGTTCATCGAGGTCGTTCTTGTCCCACTGGATGACGGTACGGCCATCCATCGCGGCAGGCTGAATCGGCACGAGATCGCAGAGGTTGCCCCGCGTCATCACCATGCCGCCTACGTGCTGCCCCAAGTGGCGTGGAAAACCGACGAGTTGGCCGACGAGCGTGGTGAGCCGCCTGCTGGTGGCGTCGGCGGGATCGAGGCCAGCCTCGACCAGCCGTTGTGGCAATGCCTCCACGCCATCCCCCACGTCGAGCACGCCTGCGATCTTCTCCACGCGATCGAGTGACAGCCCCACCGCCTTGGCCATGTCCCGCACAGCCGACCGTAGCCGGTAGGAGATCACCTCGGCCGTCATCGCCGCCCGGCTACGGCCGTAGGTTTCATAGACATACTGGATCACCTCCTCGCGACGGTCATGCTCGAAATCGATGTCGATATCGGGCGCTTCGCAGCGTTCACGGCTGATGAACCGCTCGAAGAGCACGTCCATCCGCGCCGGATCGACCGACGTGATGCCCAGGCAGTAGCAGATGGCGGAGTTGGCAGCCGACCCCCGTCCCTGGCAGAGGATGCCGCGGTGGCGGGCAAACCGCACAATATCGAACACCGTCAGAAAGTAGGCTTCGTAGCCGAGTTCCGCCACGAGCGCGAGCTCGTGCCCGACGAGCGACCGCACCTTGTCGGGAATGCCGTCGGGATACCGTTTCATCGCCCCCCGCCAGGCCAGCTCCTCCAGATGTTCTGCCGGCGTGCGGCCCACCGGCACGTTCGCATCGGGATACTCATACCGCAGTTCGGAGAGCGAAAACGTGCACTGTCTTGCGATCTCCACCGATCGCTCGACGGCCCCTGGCAGCGAGGCGAATCGCTCGGCAATCCTGCGGCGATCGTGTAGATGCCGCTCGCCGTTGGAAAGGAGCCTGCCCCGGGTCTCCTCCACCGTGCAGCCATGACGAACGGCGGTGAGAGCATCAAACAGAGGAAGGCGGGAGCGTTCGTGGTAGCGGACATCACCGGCCGCCACGAGCGGCACCCGCGTCTGACGGCCGAGCGCCGCAAACCACCGCAGCCGTTCCTCGTCGTCTCCCTCGAGCGACACCTCGGCCAGCGCCGCCAGCCGATCGCCAAACACCTCCCGCCACTGCCAGACGGCTTCGCCGGCATCACGGAGTCCACCGGCATCCTTCATGCCGGCCTGCGCGATCGCCGCCAATGGCACACCCGCCAGCAGTCCCTCGGCATGGGCGGCAATATCGGCATGCGACAGCCGGCAGGCCTTCGTGCCGGCAGTGTGCGGCACGGCGGCGGCAAACCCGTGCGTCAGCAGCTGGCAGAGATGGGAATAGCCCGTGCGGTTGGTGGCCCACACAACCAGCGGCAGGGCATCGACCGGCTCCAGATGCGCGCCCACGACGAGTTTGATGCCTGCCTGACCGTCGACGCCATGTCCGGCAGAGCCAGCGGTCTGCCGGGCCGCACCATGGGCCCGCACAATGCCGGAGAGCGTGCTTCGATCGGTGATGGCGATCGCCTCGTAGCCCAGCGAGTGGGCCTTCCGCACCAACTCCTCGGGATGTGAGCCGCTCTCCAGAAATGAAAAGTTGCTCGTGCAATGCAGCTCTGCATAGGGCGGCTCATCCATGAATGCATCTCCCTCTCAGACATGAAAATTTGTCATACACGAGAACGTGCCGCGCCCGGAAAATTGTCAGGCCCGGAAAACAGCCTCATGAAAAAGTGCCGTGGAGAAACCATCCCCCACCCGGCCCTCCGCCGGCAGCTCCACGCAGCCGACGGAAGATCCAGTAGCGGCCGCCCGATCGCGTCTCGACAACGTAATAGTCCCGCCGCACGGTCGGCCCCCGCCACCAGGCTGTCTCGATCCGCTCCGGGCCGTGGGCCTTCACCACCTCATGCCGGTGCTGACCGATGTGAAACCGCACCGGCGGCCCCCCCGCTGTATCCGACGAGTCAACGACCGACACAGCATCCAGCTGCAGCGGCCGGGACAGCAGCCAGATCGGTCGCCGCTGCGGGGAAGCCATCGTGTGGCCGGCTCGTAGGCCATCTCGTGGGCCATTCTGCGGGGATGGTTCGTGCGCCGATTTTTTTGCCCTGGCATTCAACGCGGGTCTTGCTCGAGAGGCTGCCGGCGGCGCAGCCACCCACGCATGTTCCGGCTGGGCATCGGCCATCGATCTGGGCTCAAATACGGCCCCGCGACCGAGCCTTCCCGACAGTCGGTCGAGCAGCATGCCCACCTGCGATGCCGATGTTTCCGCCGCCTCGCCAAAGAGCGTTCGCTGCCGGCACTCGGCCACCCCCACAGACACAACCTCCACCGCGATTCCCTCGATCTCCCGCGGCATGCGCATTCTCGCCATCCGCAGCCGCACGAGCTCCAGCAGATGCTTGACCGAACTGCTCGGCTGAAACACACCGATGTCGATGATCACTGGCGTGCAGGCCTCATGGGTGAACACTGCGTGGGTGAAGACTGATTGGGAACGTTCCAACCGTACCTGCAGTGACATCACTCCCTTCCCGAGGGCGACCAGCGGCGTGACGCATTCCTGAAGAAGTCGCTCGATCATCGTGATCAGATCGTCAAGCGTCGTGTCGCGGAGCAGCAGCGGGAAATCGAAGGTCTGCGACGCGGTCGGTAGCTCACCGGAGTTGGGAACGACCAGCGGCTCGGGCCGCTCACCTGTGAATTCAGCAAGCCGCCGTGCCAGCTGCGGACCAAACCGTGAGGCAAGGCTCTTGCGTGGCAACCGGGCGACACCCCCGATGGTCTCGATCCCGACGTCTCGCAACTGTGCCGCCAAGACAGCCTCCAGTCTCAGGGCTGTGGCCGGCAATCCGGCCAGGGAGTGCAGCTGTCCTCCTGCGGGCACGATCGCAAAGCGCCGATGCCGCGCCCCCTGGGCCAGCGACTGCCTGCGGGGCGGATCAGCATGCTGCGAATCAGTATTCCGATTTTGATTCTTTTGCTGATTATGATTCTCTTGATTGTGAAGCGTGTCGGTATGGTGCGCCGCGGCCCAGGCGGCGGCAGGCGTATCGGCAATCGCCGCCCGGGCATGAATGCCCCGCGCGGCCAGCGTCCAGACGGCCGTGCGAACTAACGATCCCTCGCCACCGAAAAACCCGGCCGTGCCAGTCACGTCCAGTTGGAGGCACTCAGGCTCTGCATGTCCATGCACCGCCGGGCTCCCGATCGCCACGATCGGTGCAAACCGCCTGCAGTAGCGGGCGAGTGCCTCGAGCGCGGCACGATCGGCTCCAGGGTCGTCGTGGTCGACCTCCGTCATGTGGCAGGCTCGCGAACCATGCGACAGTGCCAACACGGCCATGGCTTCGGCGAGCGACATGCCCGCCGTGATCCGGGCGAGAGCCGCTCTGTCTGATGGCGCTCTGCCTGATGGCAATGGAGCAGGCCCCGCTCTCCGCGGCGGCGCGGCCCAGGCCCAGGCGACCACGGTCATCATGCCACGGCGTTCACGCCGGCAGACGAATACAGGCCGCTGTCGGAGCTCTGGCCGCTCGAGGAGCCGCCGCTGCACGGGCCAGCGGGGCAGCCAGATCGTCATGATGCGCGACATGCCACCCCCTCTGCATGCAAAGCTGCATGAAAAGCTCCATGAAGAGCCGCCGGAAAAGCTGCATGGCAATCTGCGTGAAGACTCCCTGCCGCAGTCGCCGCACCATGCCGAGCCGGTGTGCGATGGCGGCGCACGACTTCGCGACCATTTGTCAGATTCAAAAGCACGTCTACCGAACGCTCTTCAAGCATCGCATCGCCCGACCATGGTCCACCCACGAGCGAGAGCCGCAGCCGCCGACTGGAAAGCTCGGCAACGGCCTCCCCACCGGCCACCGGTGAGATTGCCACCCTGGCATCGGCCCACGATGGCTCGCGACGCACCGCTTCGAGCGACCCTGCCTGCCTGTCATGCCCGTCATGCGTTCTTCCCTGCAGACAGAGCCCACGCACCAGAAGCCCGACCGCCCCACCTGTCCGGGCCGCCAACTGCCACCGCCGCATGGCCGTGGCATGCACCCGCTTGGGCCAGGCCAGCACGGCTGCCACGCCGGGGCAGCGGAGCGCCTGATCAATGGCCCAGATTTCGTCTTCATCGCGTGACGGACGGGCGACCACCAACTGCGGCCTGCCCCCACTCTTTCCCCCGCCATCGGCCAGCGCATCGATCCATGGGATCACCGCTGGCGGATAAAACCCTGCCCCACGATCGACGACCACGATGGTCGAGGCTCTTGCCGAAGTCATGGTTGCGGACGGCATGGATACGGAAGTGGCGATTGCCGTTCCTTGCCCGACCGATTTTGAATCGGCCAGCCGGCAGGCTACCGCACAGGCAAGCGAGATCGCTCCGCCTGCATCGCCACCGGCAGACGCATCGCCGTCGGCAAGCAACTCCAGAAGACTGCCACGTCGCACGCCACCGGCCGGCAGCAACTGGTCGAGCGGCTGGAACCCTGTCGAAACAGTTTCCCAGCCCTGGTGTTCGGCCAGCCGCCACTCTGCCGCCCGCTCGAGCAACCCGCCGAAGGCGGCGACATGGGCCGCCCGGCCCTCGGACCTGAAGCCGTCAGGCTCCGACTTCCTGAAGACGTGCGTGTTATTTGCGACGTCCACGACATGCGTGACATTCATGACATTCGTGACCATGACAGGCGACTCCAAGCACAATGTGTATACAGCCGTATACTATACGCCCGTTCCGTACCTGTCAACACCCCGGCCGCCCCCCGACGGAACCAGATCGCCGTGGCCGGCATGTCATTCCGCTATCGGAATCGGCGGCGGCCGCGGGGCGATGACCGTAAGCATGTGGCTTGAGTTGCCTGCGGTGAGACCGCCACAACTGCACGCCATATCTTCGAATCTCGCGGGGTGACTAGAATTGCGGGCATGATGCCACGCCACATGCCATCCCACTCGATGTCACCCCACCTCTGGTTTGCCCCCAGTCTGCCGTTCGTCCTCAGCCTCTGCCTAATTTCCTGCGGAGTGGCCAACGCTGAAGCCACTGGTTTTCCGCGAGATTTTGCTCGCTTCCAGACGGAAATTTCGCCGGCGGTTGTCGCCAGGCTCGATACCACGCCCAAGCACTACCGGCAGATCGAGCCGTCGCTCTTCCACCTCTGCCTCGACCACGCCGACCGTCTGGCGGCACTCTCAGAAGATGAACGTCTTGAGACGCTGGTGAAACTGGCGAAGTTCATCGACCGTCAACGCGACGCGACGGGCGAACGCGTTGTGATCGGTCCGGGGCGTACGATGCTCGGCCTGCTTGATCCTGCCCGAGGCCTTGAGCCAAAAGAGATCACCGCCATCGCCGCCGGCTATGGGTCCGCCGCGACGGTGTTCAAGCAGGATCCCGCAACAGAGACGATCCGTCAGGTGGCAGACCGTTTCCTGATCGCCGTTGGCAAGGCCACCGCTGAAAACATCCCCACGTCGATCGTCGTCCTCGGCCACGGTTCCCCAGAAGAGATTCAGAGCTACTCCATTCCGTTTGGAAAAGTCGCTGATGCGCTGATCGAAGGCGCCGGTAGCCGGGTGGGGAAGCCGTTGGATCTCGCCCACATCGTGCTCATCTGCGACGATTGCTACAGCGCCGACTTCCTGATCAATCTGGGCAACACGATCGAATCGCGGTGCCGCGACCGCAGTCTGCCGCTGCGGTCG
>JBIIFB010000273.1:0-3197 GCA_044237545.1 Pirellulales bacterium | reverse complement strand
ACGACGCGAAAAAACCCTGTAGCCGCAGGAAAACCGCGTTTTACGCGGTGTATGTCATCGAGCGAATTTGACATACACGCGTTTCATGGGCTTTTCCCGCTGTTTTCGCGTGTTTTGGCCGCGCTCCTTGAAGTCCACGACCTGGGCGGTGACGCGGCGGTCGGGCAGGCCCGTGCCGCTCGACAACGGGCATCGAGGGTCGCGCGGTTCGCCGGCAGTTGGGGCAAGGTGACGGGTCGCGGTGGTGGTGGCGGGGCGGGCAGCCGTGAGGGTGAATCCTGGCCGCGCTTCTGTGTCCTCGGGGAACCGCGGGCGGCTTCCAGCATGGAAGCCAGCCGGTGGGGGAAACGCTGCCGATAGGCAGCTTTCCCCTTATGCTTTCTGCGAATGTATGAATTGCGCATACGGTTCCCGCACTGGATTCATACGGTTCGGTGACCGAACCGTATGAACAGCGCATACGGTTCGACCTCTGGGTATCCAGCAACCTATCGCGGCTTACGCGGGCCGCTGCCGTCTACGCACGTGCGCACGCACTGATCGGGATGCTGGTGCAGACCGTAGACGCTTGCTGTGCCCCTGTGGCGGGATAGCTTCACGACCCATACCAGGCCGACCGCTTTCAGCTTCGCCAGTGCGCGGGTTGCCGTCACCTTGTCGATCCCGCAGCCGGCGGCAATCTCGCGGGTCGATACGCTCACCTTGCCGTCGCGGCACCACCGGAACAGGTGCGACCATACCGCCTGCTCCGTTGGCGTCAGGTGCCGCGCCACCGTGTCGTGGAACGCATTGAGCGTGGCCCACCGGCCGGCACTGGCCTTGCGCTTGCCACCAGGCTTTCGCGTGGCGGTCGGGGATGCTGCAACGGGCTGCGCAGCCCTGGCCTCTACCTCCGATTGGTTGATCGCCGCGAGCCTCGCCTGGGCTTCCTCGGCGCTCTTGGGCATCTGTATCACGACTGCACCCCGTTGATGCCGAAGCTGGCGAACTCCTCAATCTGGTCAACGGCCCGCGAGTAGAACTGTCGTGCCCCGTCGAATCGTGCAGTGAAGTCGTGGCGAGCTTCATTCCTCGACTTCACGCACTTCCAGGTCACATCGAACGTCGTGGCCCCTGACTGACGAGCCGCCTCGTCCGGTTCGCCCAGGAACACGAACGACATCGCATAGTCGATCTGCCCAGTACCCTTGCCGATGGTGCCGACTTTCGCACCGCCTCCGATTGCCGCCTTCGACATCGAGGACACGACCACGATGGCCGTCTCGGTGGTGTTCGCAAGCGCGGTCAGTTGTGCAACAGTTGCCTCCATCTCCCCGATGCGGTCAACGCCTGCGCCGGTCATCAACTGGAGATAATCCAGCACCACGACCTTCGACTTCGTGGTGCGGATTGCTGCCTCGATCCGTTCCACGGTCAGCGCCGGTTTCAGCACGGAGAACCGGCCGCCACCGAGCAGCTTCTTCATATCTTCCGCGACCTCCCGAGCCTCGCCGGTTCGGCGCTTGGCGTCCCTCATCGTCAGCACACCGCCGTTCATGATCGCCGTACCGACGCAGGCGGCCCGACGCACCAGGATGCGGGGCGTCATCTCTCCCAGGCACCACAGCGCCCGCAGGCTGGGGTCGCCGATCATGGCCCCGATCACCAGCTGCAAGGCCAGCGCACTCTTGCCAGCACCAGGCGGCGCACACAGGCCGGTCAGCTCACCTACGGGGAGACCGCCATCAGTGGCGTCATCGAACAACTGGAAGCTGGTCCGTATGACGGCATCGTCCTGGGCGTTCAGATACTCGTCTACGCACTGGTCGAACGTGATCACACCGTCTGCAACACGTTGGTCGGTCGGGGCCAACATGGCCCCCAGACGCTCGTACATGACAGACAGGTCATCGCCACGCTGGCCCGCTTCGGCCAACTCCCTACCCAAGTGGATGGCCTGCCGCTGCTTGTGCAATTTGAGGATCTCGTCGGCGGCTTGCTCCGCGTACCGTCGTGCCGTTGGAACCGATGCCGTGGTGGCGTCGGCCATGTCGAAGAACAGCCGTCGTACGGAATCTTCGTTCGGATCGACGCCCGTGGCCTCGGCCTGACGCCGGATCGCATTGCCAACGTCCACCCTGGTCGGGTCGTTGCACGACTGAAGCACCACGACGATGGCGCGGAACAGGTCGGCGGTATGGTCTGCTCTCCAGGGCGCGGTGCCCACACGCTCCGCGATGGCCCTGGCTGCCTCGGTGTCACGGTCGATGATGTCGAGCAGGCCGGCGAGACACTGCCGCTCTGCGTCCACGCAGACCAGCGACGATGCGTCTGGTTCCTGGCCCTTCGGTTTTCGCCGTCTGGATTGCGTCATGCGATCCCTCGATTCGTTGGTGCTCGTCGAGGTGCTCGCTACAATCCGTGTAGCGACTCCCTCGCCGCCCGCTCGACGCCCTACGTCGGCGGGCTTTTTCATGCGCGGTCAGAACGGGGTGTCATCCCCATCCGTATCGTTCGCCTGGAACTCGGCCCGCGCCTTCGCGGCCGGCGTGCGTCGTGGCGCTCGAGTAGCTGCGGGGTGCGGCATCGCTGCGACCTCACGCGGCCGGTCGAGCGTGGCCGTCCTGGTAGTTGGTTCCGGCTTGTGCCAGCGCTTCACCACTGTTCGAGGCTCACCGTCACGCCCCTGGTATTCGCCCACCACGACGGCCACGGCCTTGCCGATCAGCTGCTCGGGATCGGCGTTCTCGGGTAGTCCGGCGGCGCTGAACAGCGCGCGGATCGAAGCGTCCCAGGATCGCGGGATGCGGAACTTCACCTCCTGGGGCACTCCATCTACGGCCACCATGACCGTGCCGCGTACCTGGGGGCCGCTGTCGGGGTAGTCGACGGCTTCGGCTACCGTGATGGTGGCCGGATGCCGGTCGCTTGACGCCACGGGCTTCGCCCTGGAGGGTGCCGGTTCCTCGGGCTGCTCACCGGCCTCGGCGATCTCATCGAGTCGCGCGCTGGCCGCTGCAAGCAACGCCGCAGCTGCGTCCTGGGCGAGCGTGCCGGCCTGGGCCTGACGGTTGATCTCGACTCTGACATTGTTCACGGCCTGCAATGAGCGGGCCGCTGCGAGGGCTGCGAGTGCGTTTGATAACGCGGTCATGTTGGGCTTCCTTCCCGTTGTGTGTGTCGATCCATCTGCCGCCGGCAACGCGCCGGTCGGCGGT
>JBIIFB010000149.1:0-9815 GCA_044237545.1 Pirellulales bacterium | reverse complement strand
GCCGTGGTGCCGGACGTTCGCTACGGACATCCTGTCCTGCGCTCACTCGATGCTGACTGCGCTGCGGCATCCTGCCTGCGCTTGTCAGCAACGCCGGCACCACGGCAGGGGCAACCCCTTGTGGCCACTCCCGCGAGCGCAGCGTGTTCGGGGAGCCTGACCGCCGCGTCCCCGACGCAGGTTCGAGCACTCCCCTGCCCCGGATTTTCGCCGGTGGAGTAGGCTAGGGATCGGAGACATGCCATGGAAAGCTTCCGCCAACCCACCGTGCAGGCCGCTGACGACGCGCCCCCGGAGGATCGTGCGCTGCGGCCGCAGCGGTTCAGCGAAATGGTCGGACAGCGAGCTGTCTTCGAACGGCTCTCCATCGCCGTCGATGCCTCGCGGAAACGGGGCGAGACCCTCGGGCACATCCTGCTGGATGGTCCGCCGGGCCTCGGCAAAACGACCTTTGCCACCTGTATTCCGCGGGAATTGGGGACCACGCTCCAGATCGGTAGCGGGGCGGCATTGGCGGCGCCGAAGGATCTGCTGCCCTACCTCACCAATGCCGCCGAAGGCTCGGTGCTCTTTCTGGACGAGATCCACCGGCTCCCCATCGCCGTCGAGGAGTTTCTCTATCCGGCGATGGAGGATTTCCGGATCGACATCACGCTCGGCGACGGTGTCTCGGCCCGCACGATCAACATGCCCCTTCGGCCGTTCACGCTCGTTGGGGCGACCACGCGGCCAGGCCTGCTCTCGGCACCACTCCGCGACCGGTTTGTGATGCGGGAACATCTCGATTTCTACTCGCCGGAAGATCTGGCGGAGATCGTGCGTCGATCGGCTGTGAAGCTCTCGATGCAGATGGATGACGCCACGGCCGATGAGATCGCCCGCCGGAGCCGGGGCACACCGCGGTTGGCCAACAACCGGCTGCGATGGATTCGCGATTTCTCAACCAGCCGGGCCAACAGCATGGTTGACGTGGGGATCGCCAGAACGGCGCTCGAGATGCAGGGCATCGACGAACTGGGGCTGGATGGTTTTGACCGCCGCTACCTGGAAACCATCCAGCGGGTCTTTGCCGGTGGGCCGGTGGGCATCGAGGCCATTGCCCACACGATGAGTTCGGCCCCGGACACGCTGGAAGACGATGTCGAGCCGTTTTTGCTGCGTTGCGAACTGGTGATCCGCACCCCCCGCGGCCGTCGGCTGACGTCCAAAGGGGAGAACCATCTGGGGGGACTCCCCAGGATTGGCCCCCAGGCCCGTCTCTTCTGAGGCCCTTGTCTGAGCCTCTGGCGAGCGGTGTTTCCGCGGAGATTGACCGGGGGGAGCGTCGTTGGGTAGAGTACGCGGCTTCCGTTATTCGACCGGTCGAACATTTCCAGGCTAGGTAGTTTCATGGCCGTTCCCAAAAGACGTCAGTCCAATCAAAAGACCCGCTCACGTCGGGCCCACGACTTCCTCACGCCCCGCCAGTTGACGTTTTGTTCAACCTGCGGCAAGGCCGTTCCCACGCACCGCATCTGCGGCGCATGCGGCCATTACATGGGGCGGGCCGTCGTCAAGACTGAGGAATGATCCCCTTGGCAGCGGCGACTCCCGGACGTGAGGCTGCAACCGCCGAAAAAACGGCAGCGCCCGGTTCGACGGCGTTGTTGTTTCCGGGCCAAGGGGCCCAGTCGGTCGGCATGCTCGGGGCCTGGTGCGATGGTCAACGGGCCGCCGAAGATCTTTTCACCCGGGCTTCCACGATCCTCGGTTACGACCTCGCCGCCATTTGTCGGCAGGGTCCGGCAGAAAAGCTCAACGCCACGGCGGTGAGTCAGCCGGCAATTCTGGTGACGAGCCTCGCGGCACTTGAAGTGCTCAAGTCCCGCGATCCTGACGTTGCCAGCCGCTGCCCGATTACCGCGGGCCTGTCGCTCGGTGAATACACGGCGCTGGTGTTTGCGGATGCCATCGATTTCGACACCGCTGTCCGGCTGGTCGATGTCCGCGGCCGGGCCATGCAGAAGTGTGCCGACCGGCGGGGGCCCGATGGCGGACCCTCCGGAGGAATGGTGGCCGTGCTGGGGCTGGACCGCGATCAGGTGGCAGGCCTGTGCGCCGAGTGCCGCAGCCAAGACGTGCTCGAGGTGGCCAACGTGCTCTGTCCGGGCAACATCGTGGTCTCAGGATCGGAGGCGGCTTGCCGTCGCCTCGAAGAGGCGGCCACGGCTGCCGGGGCGATGAAGTGCGTGAGGCTTGAGGTGGCAGGCGGGTTTCATACCGTGCTGATGCAGGAGGCCGTCCAGGCGTTGGCCGCGGCCCTCGCGGAGGCCACGATCCGCCCGCCACGCATTCCAGTTATCAGCAACGTGGACGCACAGGCCCATGCCGATCCTGATGAGATTCGCGAACTGTTGTCCCGGCAGGTCTGCGGCGTGGTCGAGTGGCACGCCTCGATGACCTCCCTTTTGTCCACGGGCGTTCGCACCGTGTACGAGGTGGGCCCCGGCAGGGTGCTCAGGGGCCTGCTCAAGCGGATCGACCGCAGCATCACCGGCTTCGGGGTGCCGGAGTAGCCTCCCGAAGAATAACGACCTGGAGAGGAACGACCTGAACTCTTGCCGTTGCCGTATCTGTTCTGCACCTGTATTCGATCGTATTCGAGGACTCTACCCCTCGCCTGAGCCCACAACCTGCATGCCTAGCGTTTGTTCGTGGTGACGGTTTCTGCCGGTCGCCCGGCGGTACGCCTTCCTGACCGACCTGATTCCACACACAGCCGGGGAACCGATCATGTCCGACACGAGCCAGCAGCCCGCCACGCCAGTCTCTGCGACTTCGGAGGGAGCGCCTCCGCCGAAGCCTGTGCTGAAGCGGCTGAGCGTCGACCTCTCCGGACAGGTGGCCCTCGTCACCGGTGCCTCGCAGGGGCTTGGCAGGGCCATTGCCGAGGCCCTGGCCGCCTCGGGCGCGTCGGTCGCCCTCGTGGCACGGAATGCGGTCAAATTGGCCGAAGTGGCGGCGGGGATCCGCGGTGCCGGCGGTACCGCGCAGGAGTTTCCTTGCGACGTTGCCAAGGGGGAGGAGGTGGCCAGGGTCGTCGAGCAGATCGTCGAAAGCCTCGGCAGGCTCGATATCCTCGTCAACAACGCCGGCGTCACCAGAGATACCCTCCTGCCGCGCATGAGTGACGAAGAGTGGGACGAGGTGCTGACGACCAACCTGCGGGCGCCGTTTCTCTTCATGCGGGCCGCGAGCCGCCCGATGATGCAGCAGCGGTATGGGCGGATCATCAACGTGGCGAGTGTTTCCGGGCTCATCGGCAATCCTGGCCAGGCGAACTACTCGGCCTCGAAAGCGGGGCTCGTTGGGCTGACCCGGACGGTTTCCAAGGAACTCGCCGGCCGGAAAGTGACGGTCAACGCCGTGGCCCCCGGCTTCATCGCCAGCGACATGACCGCGACGCTTGGCCCTGCCCTGCTCGACGAGGTCAAGAAACGCGTGCCGGCCAAGCGTCTCGGCGAAGCCTGGGAGATCGCAGAGGCGGTGCTTTTTCTGGCAGCCCCCTCCTCTGCCTACATTACAGGGCAGGTTCTCGTGGTGGACGGGGGCCTAATAGGCTGAGCAGACCCGCATCAGCGTCGCGGCAGGGCGGGCCTGCCCAAGAAGTGCGGCCAGAAAAGCTGTGGTCAGAACAGGCGGCCAGGAAGTGAGCTCTGGATGGGAAGACCAGCGGTTGAGATGACGGCATTTTCCCGGTATGGACATTTCTGGTCGGCAACGGGTATATCTTCCCCGAACCCCCTGAAGGTCGTCGCCGTCTCAGGTGGAGTGGGACTTTTCAGGCGGTTTTTTGCGTCCGGTTGTCAGGAGGATTCATAAGGTGGCTTCAGTTCAAGAACGAGTGATCGACATCGTCGCTTCCCAGCTGGGAGTGGGCAAGGAGCAGATCACTGCGGAAACTTCGTTTATCAACGATCTCGGAGCCGACTCGCTCGACACCGTCGAGTTGGTCATGGAACTCGAGGAAGAGTTCGAGATCAATATTCCGGACGATGCAGCCGAAAAGATTCAAACGGTCGGTCAGGCCGTTGAGTTTATCGAGAAGCATCAGGCCTGATTCATTCCCTGTCATCCGAAACGGTAACCCGCATGAAGCGACGCGTCGTGGTGACGGGCCTGGGAGTGGTTACCTCGCTGGGCAGGGCTGTAGAGACCTTCTGGGCTCGCATTCTGCGCGGTGACAGCGGTGTCGGGCCGGTGACGTTGTTCGACGTCTCTGCCTTCCGTGTTCAGTTCGCGGGCGAAGTGGATTGGAAGCCCGAGGAAGAAAACATCGCCAACGTGAAGGAACTGCGGCGGCTCGATCGCTTCACGCAGTTTGCGATGGCAGCGGCCGCCGACGCCTTCAGCGACTCTGGGCTCGATGTCTCGAAGGAAGATCCCTACCGCTGCGGTGTGGTGATTGGTTCCGGCATCGGTGGCCTGGCTGAATTCGAGGCGCAGCACGAGCGGCTGCTGCTGAAGGGTATCGACAAGGTTTCCCCGTTCACCATTCCGAAGTTGATGGTGAATTCCGCCAGTGGTCATGTCTCGAGCATGCTGGGGCTGAAGGGGCCAAACTTCGCCGTTGCCACCGCCTGCGCAAGCGCCGCCAACTCCATCGGCGACGCCCTGCGGGCCATTCAATACGGTGATGCCGACGTGATGGTCACTGGTGGCAGCGAGGCGGCACTGACGCCGATGGGGCTGGCCGGATTCCAGAACATGCGGGCCCTGTCGTTCCGATCCGATGCCCCGCAACAGGCCAGCCGGCCGTTCGACATGGGCCGCGACGGGTTTGTGCTCGCCGAAGGGGCCGGGGTGGTCGTGCTGGAGGAACTTGAGCATGCCCGGAAGCGGGGCGGCCGGATTTACGGCGAACTGATGGGATATGGTGCCAGCGGTGATGCCGGCCACATTACCCAGCCTGACGAAGAGGGCCGCGGTGCCGCCCGCGCGATGAGCATGGCGCTCGCAGATGCCGGATTGAGTCCTGACCGTGTGCAGTATGTCAATGCGCACGGCACCAGCACGCCGTTGGGCGACAAGGCCGAGACGGTGGCTGTGAAGCGGGTTTTCGGCCCGCATGCCGGGCGGCTGGCGATCTCCAGCACGAAGAGCCAGTTGGGGCACACGCTCGGGGCCAGTGGTGGCATCGAACTGGTGGTCTGCGCGATGACGATTCTTCGCGGGGTGATCGCCCCGACCATCAACCTCGACAATCCCGACCCAGACTGCGATCTCGACTACACGCCGAACGTTGCCCGGGATGCGAAGGTCGATGTGGCGATGTCGAACAGTTTCGGATTCGGCGGCCACAATGCCAGCCTTGTGCTCGGCCGGCTGGGCTGAAATGCCCGTGGTACGATCCATTCCCGCACGACTGGCCGGTATCACGATCCTGGTGATCGTCTTCGCGTCACCGTGGGAAGTGCTTCCGGCGCAACTCCCCGCCGATGACGGACAGGTGTGGCAGACCTACGACATCAGCCCGTTCGTCACGCAGGCCGGGCCGGGGAGCCAGCGGCATGTCGTCGATTGGGTGCTCCAGGAGACAGGATCCCCGCAATGGCACGGCGATACGGTCGCCTCCCTGTCGGCCGATGCCGGCAAGCTCCGCTGTTTCCACACGCCCGAGATGCAGGAGCGTGTGGGGGAGATCGCCGAACGGTTTGTGGCCGATGCCGCCACGCCGCATCGGTTTTCGGTGCGGGTGCTGGGGGTTGGCAGCCCTGCCTGGCGGAACGACATGCGGCCGATGCTTCGGCCGATTCCGGCGGCTACGCCGGGCGTTCAGGCCTGGATCATGTCGCGTGAGGAGGCGGCCGTGCTGGTGGCCAGGCTCCGCTCGCGGGGAGACTGCGAGGAACTGCCCACCGGGGCCGTGCTGGCGGCCAACGGCATCCCAGCGGTGCTCACCGGCGGCCGGAAGCGGGCCTACGTGCAGGACATGGCCCAGACCGGTCAGGGCTGGCAGCCCGTCGCGGCCAGTTGCGACGAGGGGATGTCGATCGACGTCCATCCGCTCATCGCGCGTGATGGCACGGCGGTGGAGGCGGTGATTCGCTGCCGGATCGATCAAATCGAGCGGATGGCTCAGGTCGGGATGAGCCCGCCCGGCAGCGATGGCCGGCGGGTGCCGATCGAGGTGCCGCAGATGTCGGCCGTTCGGATCGGCGAGCGGTTTCGTTGGCCGGCCGGCAGCACGCTGTTGATCGGGCTCGGCTTGGTGCCCTGGCCTGTTCCCGGTCAGAATAAGGCCGGTTCGCCGGCGCTCTTTTCCGACGCCAAGCGGACCGATGTCGTGGTGCTTGTGGAGCCCAGGCTCACCGACGTTCCATGACCCGCGGCCCAGGCCTGATGCCCCTTGTCCCCCATGGTGTGCGGTTCCTCGGACAGGACCTCGCACTGACCCAATTCGGAACATCGACTCCACCAGCAGGAAGAATGCCATGAGTGCCGCTCCAGACCGCCGCGTTGTGATCACGGGAATGGGAGTCGTCTGTCCGCTCGGCCTTGCGCTCGAGGATTTCTGGGCCGGTCTGGTCGAGGGCCGCAGTGGTGTTGGACCGCTGGAGTCGTTTCCCTCCGCAGGACTGCCACTGCATCATGCCGCTGAGGCCCGGGGCTTCACCGGCGACATCGACAACTTTGGGCCGCTCGATGGCGAACGTAAAAAGGCGATCCGCAAGGGCCTCAAGGTGATGTGTCGGGAGAGCCAGATGGCGGTGGCCGCCGCCCAGCGGGCGCTCCACCACAGCGGGCTGTTCGCGGCCGAAACACCGGCTGCGAGCGTGCAGCCTGAGCGTTTTGGCTGCGTCTTTGGGTCCGACTACATGCTCACGCTGCCCGAGGATTTCACCGCCAGCGTGGCCAAGTGCCGGGGCGCCGATGGAAGGTTTGAATTCGATCGCTGGGCCTCCGAGGGCATGCCGCAACTCACGCCTCTCTGGCTGCTGAAATACCTGCCGAACATGCCTGCCAGCCACATCGCGATCTACAACGACCTGCGCGGCCCGAGCAATTCGCTGACGCTTCGTGAGGCGAGTGGCCACCTCGCTCTCGGCGAGGCCACCAACACCATCCAGCGCGGGGCGGCCGACATCATGGTCGTGGGGGCCACCGGCACCCGCGTGCATCCCATGAAAACGGTGCACTGCCTGCAGAGCGAGCAGGTGGCGCTCGCGGGGAACGTGGGCAGTGGTTCGGGCGGCGACGATCCGGCCCGCTGGAGCCGGCCATTCGACAGGTCGCGGCGAGGAATGGTGCTCGGCGAGGGGGCGGCGGTCTTCATTCTCGAGGAGTTGGAGCATGCCCGGGCGCGATCCGCCACCATCCATGGCGAGGTTGTCGGGCATGCGGCCCGGAATGCGGGCCTCGCGGGGGGCGTCGGTCTCAAGCAGCGGGCCCTGACACTCGCCATGCGGCGGGCGCTCTCCATGGCCAATGTGACTGCGGCCGAACTCTCCCACATCCACGCCCACGGGCTGAGTACTGTGGTCGGCGATCGCGAGGAGGCAGCGGCCCTGCACGAGGTGCTCGGGCCGGCCGCGGCAACCATTCCCACGGTGGCCGCCAAGAGCCACTTTGGCAACCTCGGAGGGGGCAGTGGTCTGGTGGAATGCATGGCCAGCCTGCTGGCGCTCCGGCATGGCGAACTCTTCCCGCTGCTCAATTTCGAGGAGGCGGATCCAGAGTGCCAAATCAGGCCGGCCCGCCGCGGAGATCCGTCAGGAAACGTCTTTATTTCTTCGGCGGTCACCCCCCAAGGGCAGGCCGGATCGGTGGTTATCCGCAGCCTGGCTCCTTGACAGTTTTCCGCATGTGCCGTAACTTTCACGGGTTGCGTCACGTCTCAGAGGCTGTTGGTATCGCGGATATTTTTCCAAACACCGTCGGGTGTTTCGGCGCCCATGTTCTATGGCGTCGGCTTTGCCGGCAGTGCTGCAACTGCCAGGCAACTGGCACTGCCATCTCTCGACAGTGACGGTGTTCTGCCGGGCCGAAGGCCGGGTCGGAGTTTGGGTGTCTGGTTCGCTCGAGCAGGGCTTGGGCAGAACCGATCGCTTGAATTGTTTCCGGGTCGTGCGGCTGGCCAGACAGTTCGAAGACAGCAGCAGTTCGAAGACAGCAGTAGTTCGAAGACAGCAGTTCGACGACAGTTGACAGAATCGCAAGACATACGCCCGGGCGATCGTCCGAGAAATCAATGAAGCCAGAAGAAATCCTGCGAATCGTCGATGCCATCCATCGCGATAAAAACATCGACAAAGAGGTCGTCTTCCAGGCGATCGAATCCGCCCTCGTCACGGCACTTTCACGGCAATACGGCGAAACCGCACAGATCGCGATCGCCATCGATCGCGCGAGCGGTCATCTCTCCGGCTCGCACGATGGCGTCGAGATCGATACGGCCGAACTCTCGGGTCGGATCGGTGCCCAGACCGCCAAGCAGGTGATCATCCAGAAGATTCGCGAGGCCGAACGGGATGCCATCCACGACGAGTTCGAGGAACAGGTCGGCCAAATGGTCTCGGGCATGGTGACGCGGGTCGAAGGCGCCACCGCATCGGTCTCCTTGGGCGCCACGGAGGCCATTCTGCCGCGGAGCGAGCAGATTCCCGGCGAGAGCTACCACGCCAACGAGCGAATTCGGGCGACGATCTTTGAGGTCAGAAAGGTCGGCAGCCGCGTCAAGATCATTCTGTCGCGGATCCGCCCCCAGTTGGTCCAGCGGCTCTTCGAGCAAGAGATTCCAGAAATCGCCGACGGCGTGATCGAGATTCGGGCAATTTCCCGAGAGCCGGGCTACCGCAGCAAGGTGGCTGTGATCAGTTCCGACAGCCGCATCGACTGTGTCGGGGCGTGCGTCGGCGTCCGCGGTAATCGAATCAAGAACATCGTCGAGGAGCTGGGGGGTGAGCGGATCGATATCGTCCGCTGGAGCGAGGATCTGCAGGTGCTCGTGCCCAATGCCCTGCAGCCTGCCGAGGTCGATGAGGTGATTCTCTGCCAGATGCTCGGACGGGGAATCGTGCTCGTGCGGGAGGACCAGTTGTCTCTGGCCATCGGCCGGCGGGGGCAGAATGTGCGGCTCGCCAGCAAGCTCTGTGGCTGGGATATCGAGATCATGACCCGCGAGGAACTCGACCAGCAGATCGAGCGGGCCGTGGGCGGCTTCTCCTCGATCGCCGGACTCGATGAAGCATTGGCCGAACGGCTGGTGGGCGAGGGCTTCCTGTCATACGACGATCTGTCTGTGATCGAACCCGACGATCTCATGGAGATGGGCGGTCTCTCTGCAGAAGCGGTCGACTCGATCGTCGCCGAAGCTGAAAAGCGGGCGTCGATGGCGGAGGTGGCGGCTGCCGACGAGCGACGGAAGCAGCGGGAGCAGGACAGGATCACCAAGGCGACGGCAGATGCCGATGCCGCCGAGGCAGCGCTTGCGGTGGATGCGGGAGCGGATGCAGAGGTGGGTGCAGAGGTGGATGGCACTGTAGATGCAAAAGATACAAACAGCGACCAGACTGCGGCGGTTGGTGATGAGCAGGGTGATGCCGCCGGCGTGGTAGCGGAGGCGGTGCCGCCGGCGGAATCGTGATCGGCGGCGCGGGTGCGATGCACGTTTCCCTAGGAATGCGTGCTGTGCGGATCGTCCGGGCCTGGCTGGGTATGATCGACGGAGCGAGGATCGTGGGCGGTGACGGTGTCGGTGGGTTTTGGCTGATGTCGGAATTGGTTCTGAAGGCAGGTGGCCGGGATAGTCCGGAGTGGAGGCGTTTGCGTGGCGG
>JBIIFB010000148.1:0-9822 GCA_044237545.1 Pirellulales bacterium | reverse complement strand
TTGGCCACGATCCTGCAGGAACTGCTGGCGAAGGATTGACCACGCGGCTCCCGTGCCCCATTCTGTGGGGTCTCCATTCCCTCGGAGCCACACGATGATCACGACCGATTCAGCCGCCGAACGCACCGCCCTGCTCCAAACCCTGCGGTTTAAGAAACTGCCGGTGCTCGACGACGGCTTCGTGGCGCTCGTCGACTGCATGGGAGACGACGGCTCCGTCGTGCAGGCCGCGCGGGTCAGCTACGGCGAAGGCACCCGCAAGGTGAGCGATGACCGCCAGTTGATCCGCTATCTCCTGCGGCACGCGCACACCACCCCGTTCGAGATGGCAGAGTTGAAGTTCGTCGTCCGGGTTCCGATGGACTGCTGGCGGCAGTGGATTCGGCACCGCACGGCCAGCATCAACGAATACTCGACACGGTATTCACTCGCGATCGACTCGATGCAGTCGACGCATGACGACGAATGGCGGAGTCAGGCTGCCAACAACCGCCAGGGCTCGGCGGGTGTGCTGCCGAGATCGGCAGGCCATCCGCTCACGCAGTCGGAGCAGGAACTGCAGAGCCTGGCGAGGCGGGTCTACGAGGAGCGACTGGCCGCGGGGATCGCGCGGGAGCAGGCCCGCAAGGATCTGCCTCTCTCCACATATACGGAGGCCTACTGGAAGATCGACCTGCACAATCTGCTGCATTTCCTCGCCCTGCGCATGGATCCTCACGCCCAACTTGAGATCCGCCGTTACGCCGAGACGATCGGACAGCAGATCGTGCAGCCGCTCTTTCCACTGGTCTGGGAGGCGTTCGTCGATTACCGACTGGAGTGCATGCGGCTGACGAAACTCGACCGCGAGGTCATCCAGCGGCTCGTCGCCGCGGCGGGCGGGGCAGGTGTTCCTGTTGGCCATGCCGATTTTCTGGCGGCTCAGGATGCCTCGTGGGCCTCGCTCGAACGCTGCCGCGAGCGGGACGAGTGCCTCGCCAAACTCGTGACGCTCGGCCTCGTACGGCCGGCCGACTCACACTGACCACGTTCCCCGACCGCGTTTCTTTCCCGCGTGCCCTCGTCGCTTGTTTCTTTCCTGAAACTCTCTTTCTGAAGCTTGTCCTGACACTCTTTTCCTTCCTGAAGCTTGCTCCCTGGGAGTTGCAACCGCATGCCAACCGCCGTTGAAGAAATCCTTGAACTCACCCGCCGTCTACTCGCGTCCGTCGCCGCAGGTGATTGGAAAAGCTACTGTGAACTGGTGTCGGACGACATCACCTGTTTCGAGCCCGAGGCGCGGGGGCACTTGGTCACGGGCCTGCCCTTCCACGAGTTTTATTTCAGGCTCCCCTCCCCGGCCAACGATGGGAAAACGCAGCCCCCTGCCAAGCCCGTAACAACGACACTCACGGCTCCTGTGGTGAAGATGCTGGCCGCCGACGTGGCGGTCGTGGCCTATGTCCGCCTCACGCAGACACTCGACGACGCCGGTAAACCGGTGACGCGGAGTTCCGAGGAGACCCGGATCTGGCAGAAACGGGACGGCCATTGGAAGCACGTCCACTTCCATCGCAGCCTTCCGTCGTAACCCTGCGGCCACGCAAAGTCACCCGTGGCCGCTTTCGGTGTATCCGTGGCCGCTTTCTGAGTATCCGTGGCCACTTTCTGTGTATCCCTGGCCGCTTTCTGTGTATCCGTGGCCACTTTCTGTGTATCCGTGGCCGCGAGTTTTTAACTTGCGGAATCCAGTCCAGATTCACGGCAAGATACAATCTCGCCGCCACAAAAAGGCCGAGCACGGCAAGATACAATCTCGCCGCCACAAAAAGGCCGAGCACGGCAAGATACAATCTCGCCTCCACAAAAGGCCGAGCACGGCACGATCCAAACGTGCCGCCACGAACCGCACCGCTACCAGCGTAGCACCACCTCGACCTCTTCTCCTGCCTCATATCGCTTGCCGCCGGCGGGCAGCGCGAGCAGGCCGGCCGCGCCGACCAGCCCGAGCAGATCCGAAGAGCCAGTCCACGGCAGCGGCAAGGCTTCCAACTCGCCACCTGACTGCGACAGCCGGCAGGGCAGATACACCGGCCGATCAGCCGCGGCTTTCGCCGGACCGATGAGCCGCGCCCGGCGACGCGGAAGGTGCCATGCCTCGCGGGGCTGGCCGGCGAGGATCGCGATGGCAGGCCGGGCAAACAGTTCGAAGCAGACGAGGCTGCTCGCTGGATTACCGGGCAGGCCGAAGACGAGCGTCGGCGGAGCATGGTCGCGTCGGAAGATCCCAAACCAGACGGGCTTCCCCGGCTTCAGCCGCACCTTGTGAAAGATTTTCTCGACACCACACTGCCGAAAGATCTCCGGCACGAGGTCCAGATCACCCGCCGACACGCCGCCCGACAGCACGAGCACATCGGCCGCCAATCCCTGGGTCACCGCCCCCTGGATGGCCTCGGGCCGGTCAGCCACGGTGCCCATCGGGATCGGCTCGGCCCCGAGCAGGTGCACGGCGGCGGCGATCATCGGGCCGTTGGAATTACGGGTCTGACCGAAGGCCGGAACCGCCTCGGGCGGCACGAGTTCACTGCCCGTGGAAAGGATCGCCACGCGAACCCGTGGCACGGCAAGCACATGCGTCGCCCCGGCCTCCGCCGCCAACCCGATTTCGGCGCTGCCGAGAACCGTCCCGGCAGCCAGCACCTCCTGCCCGCAGCGAAACGCTGCCCCCTGCCGGGCGATGTGCTGGCGGTCGCGAAACCGATCGTCCCGCAGCCGCACCCGGCCGCCGGCATGCATGCGGGCCGTATCGTCCACGGCCGCCTCGATGGGCACGATCGCGTCAGCCCCCGCCGGAACGGGTGCCCCGGTCATGATCCTGGCACACGTCCCGCGGGCTATCCGAAGCGTCGTGACATCGCCGGCGGCAAGATCGATCGCCACATCCAGTTCGATGACCTCCGCGGCACCGGCAGAGAAGTCCTCGCCCCGCACAGCGAAGCCGTCCATCATCGCCCGATCCCAGGGGGGCGAATCGACATCCGAAACAACCGGTGCCGCAAGCATGCGACCACAGGCCTGAAGGAGCGATTGGCGGCGGGGCGGCAGCGGGGCGGCGGCCTGCTCGACGAGCGCGATGGCCTCGGCAAGTTCGATCATGCCGATACCGCGCCGGATTTTAGAAAGGCCCGCAGCAGGTCGTAGCCCGCCGGCGTGAGAAAACTCTCCGGATGAAACTGCACACCGTAGATCGGCAGGGTGCGGTGACGAATGGCCATGATCTCACGGCTGCCGTCGGCCGCGGTTGCCCAGGCATCGACCTCAAATTCGGGGGACAGCGTCGGGGGATCGATGACGAGACTGTGGTAGCGGGTCGCATCGATCGGGCTTGGCAAACCGGTGAAGAGCCCCTTCCCGGAGTGCTCGATCCTGTCGACCTTGCCGTGCATCGGCTGCTGCGCCCGTACGATCGTGCCGCCGAATACCTGCCCGATCGACTGATGCCCGAGACAGACGCCGAGGATCGGCATCCGCCCCGCGAACCGGCGGACGACGTCGCAGGAGATGCCCGCCTCGTCGGGCGTGCAGGGGCCCGGCGAGATCACGATGTGGCTGGGCGCCTTGGCGGCGATCTCATCGCCCGTGATCCTGTCGTTGCGATGCACCTCGACGGGAATGTCGGCCGCGATCTCCCCCAGCCGTTGGACGAGGTTCCAGGTGAACGAATCGTAGTTGTCGATGAGCAGGATCATGGGAGGAACAGTAGGGACGGGAGCGATTTTTAAATCTCGACCGATGATGGTACTCGCCCCAGACAGATCGGAAAAATCGCTCCCGTCCCTCTTTTTCAGTCGAGCAACGTCGCGGGATGGCCTTCGCGTTCGATGAGCGGCATCACATGGGGTTTGTAGATCGTCGTATAGGCCTCGGCCAGACGGTGCTGGTCGAGTGCCTCCTGCGAGGCCCAGTGCTCCACGAGCACAAACCGCCGAGGCTCGGTGTTGGAGTGATAGACATCAAACCGCAGGCAGCCGGGCTCGACGCGGCTCTTCCGCATCGCCTGGGCGAGAAAGTCGCGGATCGTCGGCACGTCGGCCAGATCCTTGGCCAGCAGCAGCACGTTCAAGCAGATCATGGGGGGTTCATTCCGAACGGGACAGACGGCACTCTCGTCGGGGCAGCGGGCGGCCGCAACACCCCTACTCTAGCAACAGCCTCGGCACCGTGGTGCGGGCCGCCCCGGCGGACGGTAATACCGCCGTTCGCCGGGCGAGTATGCGAAGATAGGGCGGCACGAAGACAGCGCGGTGGGCGAACGACCCGGCCGCGGCCCCGGCCAGGGCATGGTCGGGCTCGCAGACGTCTTCGATCGTGAAGCCCGCAACACAGATTCCGCCGAGCAGGTCAGAAAGCGAATGGACGAATTCATGAGTGCCCTCCTCACGAAGCCGTGACGACGGCTGGGGCGGAAGCGGTTCACCACGGGCCTGCGGGTGGAGGATTTCATAGCGGCCGCCGGCCCCCGGCTGGAGCGAGGCCTGCAGGCTCGTGGGCGATTTGTGCTGGCTGACGTAGCGGCCGCCGGGCCTGACAACGCGGGCCACCTCGCGGAACACGCGGTGGACGTCGGGCAGGTAGCAGGTGCTCACCGGATGGACGACCAGATCGAAGCGGCCGGCCGCCAGCATGGAGAGATCGTCCATTGTTCCCTGCAGGATCTCCATGTCGATCCGCCGCTCGCGGGCCACCTGCCGGTCGAGATCGAGCATGGCTGGCGAGAGATCGACGACGGTCACCTTCGCCCCCGCCGCCGCATAGAGTGGTCCGTGCTTACCTCCGCCGGCGGCCAGACAGAGCACTTCGAGACCGCTGAGCTGATCGGGCAGCCAACTCCGACCCGCCGGCCCGCCACTGCCCAGCCAACCCCGAGGATCGGCGAATGCCTGATCGGCAGCCGGTTGGGCAAGCGCCGCCTGCTCTCCCGCCAGCCGATCCCAGGCCCGGGCGTTGTGGGCGAGGATCGGGCGGCGATCGGCAGCTTCTGAAGACATGGTGGGAAACGGCCAGCCTTCCGGTCAGGGCGTTGAGACGGCCGTGAGCAGCCCGCGGCGATGCATCACCGCCAGCGTTGGCCCCGGCTTCCACTTTCCGCTCCGGCGTTCGAAGACCGCCGGAACGAGTGTCAGCCGGCCGGTGACCGGATGCGGCAGGCTGTCGGCGGTCGCAGCGAGGGTGAACAACTCGCCCGACTTCCGACAGATGTACCGGATCTCGGTCGGGCCGCCCGTGGTGGCTGGCGGCCGCGACGGTATGCATTGCGGCACAAGCAGCCACGCCGCAATCAGCAGGGCCACGCCACTGGCCCAGAACTGCGGTTCCCGCAGGATCGTCTTTCCTTGCATGGTCTCGCTCCTTCGCTTCTTCTGTTTGAGTTGCCCGCTTGACGTTGCCCCGTTGTTGCCTGTTGTTGCTCTGCTGAAGTTGGCCCGTGTTGGTTGCCCTGTTTACTGGCGATCGTAGAGTGCGTCACAGGTGGCGTCGTTCAGCGGGTCGCCGTCGCAGACGATGCCGACGCCGTAAAACTGCTCAAAGCGTTTCTGCTCCGGGGACGAATAAACGCTATCCCTGTACTGGAACGTGCGTTTTTCCACGTGGCCGTCGAGGAACGCGACGTTGGCCGTGCGGCCCGCATGGCGGAAGTGCACCATCGGGTCGGAGGTGCTGGGCAGCAGCAGGCCGCCCAGGTTCTCCCGCAGGGGATACGGTGCGATGAAATTCACCGTCGCACTCTCCGCGAAGGCAATCGTCCGCGTCGACTCTGCCACCTGCCCGAACGTGTACTGCTTGCAGCGATTCTTAAGCGACATGCTCGAATAGTCTGGTGCCCAGTCGTATTCGGTGCCAGGGGCCAACTCGGTGTTGTAATCGAAGCCCGTCGCCATTTTTCCAAACCGCACAAGATCCACCGCCTCAGCGGTGAAGTTCGGGCACTGGTAGGCCGCGACGTTGCCCTCCATAAATGGCGTCAACGTGCCGTTTTGATAGTCGAGCCGCATGCTGAGGTCGGTCTGACTTTCGTCGACCTCGCCAAACCAGTAGCGGCTCTTGCCGGGGTATGGGTTTTGGAAAGGATTGGCGAGTCCACCGGCAATGCGGGCGGCATCGTCGACCTTCATTGGCGGCAGTTTGCCGCCATTGGCACTGACGTAGTTTTGCAGGGCGATCCCCAGTTGCCGGATATTACTGCCGCAGGTCGCTCCGCGGGCCGATTCCCGCGCTGCCTGCACGGCCGGCAGGAGCAGTCCCACCAGCACCGAGATGATCGAGACCACAACCAGGAGTTCGACGAGCGAAAAACCGTTCGGCCGGCGCAGCCGACCACCCAGAAGCAGAGTGCATGCCTGCATGACAACCTCCATGCGGTCTCTCAGCGCAGACTTATTCCCTAAACCCGTCTTGGGATGAGGGACCAGTCAACCACAGACAGACCGGTGTCCAAAGAATCCATCAGCCTGCACACGCAGACCGTGCCCGAGCGACCGCCCTCGCAGTCAACACGCGCTCCTCATGAAAGCTGGTAGGTCTTCTGACTCTCAAGCTCAACCGGCTGACACCTTCTCGCAGTCGGGGCAGCGAATCGCCGGCCCGACCACAATGGCTCTGAAATCAACCGGCCTGTCTCCTCGCGGCGGTCGCATCTCCTCGCGGAGCACGTGACGACAGCGGGGAATCGCCCGAATACAGCGGCGGGGCCGTCCCGGAATCACACCGGTGTTCCCTGTTTGCCTGCCGTTCGCAGCTGCGAACACCAGGCCACCAGATTCGACGGCGGAGTCTATCGGTCGTGCGGCCACTGTCAAGCTGTGGCGACTGTGGCTCTGCAATCCGCACATCTTCACAAGCACCTGTCCAGAGTGTGAAACCCTGCCGGTTGCGCAGAAAAACCGACTGAGTCTGTGACGGTTTTAACGCTCTGCGCCGCACAGTCCATACGCCCCGCCTGCACGGCATTTTTTGCCCACAACTCGCCACAAGTCCAGTAACGAAAAATACTTGGGTGTCGCTCAAGACGCCTTCGCTAACCCGCCGATAGCCCTTCGTGTCCCCCGGGGCAATCACTGTGCCCGTCGGGCAACCAGGGGGCGGCAATCACCTGAAAATACTTCGAGTCACGGAATGGCTCGACAGGCTTGCCGCAAGACAGTTTCGTGGATCACAACCTCGGGGTGACCTCACCTCGCGATCGGGACGATGACTCTCACGTGATCTACAAGCAAAGGAGATGTGGCTCGATGAAGCGTATGTTGTTCCTCGGTGCGCTGGTTCTTGGCGTTACCGTCTGTAGTCAGTCGTTTGGTTTTGAACTCCTCGACAAGATGCTCGGACACAAGGGTTGCACCTCGTGCTGCGAGCCCGGCTGCGACGCCGGCAATGGATGCTGCGAGCCCGGTTGTGGTGCTGGCAATGGCTGTGCGGAACCTGCTTGCGGAGCCGGCAACGGCTGTGCAGAGCCGGCCTGCGACGCCGGTGCTGGTTGCTGCGAGCCAAGCTGCGGTGCTGCGAGGGGCTGCCTGAAGAAGAAGCATGACCTCTTCGGTGGTCTGAAGGGTCTGTTTGCCTGCAAGAAGCGGCATCAGGGCTGTGCGGATAGCTGCTGTGAGCCGGCGTGCGACGCTGGAAACGGCTGCTGCGAGCCGGCCTGCGGTGCTGGGAATGGCTGTGCGGAACCTGCTTGCGGAGCCGGCAACGGCTGTGCAGAGCCGGCCTGCGACGCTGGTAACGGCTGCTGCGAGCCGTCCTGCGGTGCTTCAGCTGGTTGCGGCAAGAAGCATCACCGGATCCTTGACCTGCTCAAGGCTATCCACCAGGCGAAGAAGAGCCGTTGCCACAAGTCGAGCTGCTGCGAGCCCGACTGCAGCGCCAGCTGCTGCGAGCCCGGCTGCGGTGCCGAGCCTGCCTGCGGTGCCTGCAATGCCTGCGACTCGTCGCCGGCTGTTGCTCCGGCCCCGACCCCCGATGCGTCTGCTTCGAAGCAGGCCAAGGGCAAGGTCGTGGCGGTGAGCCGCACGGTTGCTTCCAAGTGATGAGTGGTCGATAGGTCGATCGGAGATCTGTTGCCCGACTTCGGCCAGTGAGCTCCGCCCGGGACCAAAAGTCCCGGGCGGAGTTTTTTTATGCGCTCGGGGTGGCCGGGAGTTTTGAGCGTGCTGTGTCTCCTCTCCCCCGTGGCAGCGAGTTTTCAACTTGCTGTGTCCCCTCTCCCCCGTGGCAGCGAGTTTTCAACTTGCTGTGTCTCCTCTCCCCCGTGGCAGCGAGTTTTCAACTTGCTGTGTCAGTCCTGCTGCAACAACAAGATAAAATCTTGTCGCCACGGGAAGACACAACGAGATGCGATCTTGTCGCCACGGGAAGACACAACACGCTGAAACCCTGTCGCCGCTACGACGTTACAGGATTTCAGCCACCGGCCCTTGCCGGGCGATGCGGCCCGCGGCGAGTTCCACCACCCGGGAGGCGGCCCGCCGGGCAAACGCGTGGTCGTGCGTGACCACCACCATCGTCTGGCCGGCTCCGGCCAGTTCCACGATCACGTCCATCACCTCCGCCGCCATCGCCGGGTCGAGCGCGCTGGTCGGCTCGTCGAAGAGCATCACCCGCGGCCGCATCGCCAGCGCCCGGGCGATCGCCACCCGCTGTTGCTGACCGCCCGACAGCGTGGCGGGGCGGGCAGCAGCGAAGGACCGCAGCCCCACCCGGTCGAGGAGATCGAGGCCACGGTCGCGGGCTTCCGCCGCGGACAGCCCGAGCACCACGCGGGGCGCCAGGGCGATGTTGTCGATCGCCGACAGGTGGGCAAACAGGTTGAACTGCTGAAACACCATGCCGACGTCGCGTCGCAGCCGTTCGAGCCGCGTCGGAGGATGTGGCCCGGCCGCCAGCGAATGGCCGGCGATCGAAATGCCACCGGAATCGAATGTCTCCAGGCCGTTGAGGCATCGCAGGAGTGTGCTCTTGCCGCTGCCGGATGGACCCACGACGGCCGTCACCGTTCCCTCCGGCCCCGCGAGGCTCACGTCCTCGAGCACACGGACGTTGTCCCGTGACTTTGTCAGCGATGAAACGGTGAACATGGTGCCGTCAGCCCTCCCTCGTGCCACCGCCGCCGGCCGGACGTTCGAGCTGGCCTTCGAACCATCGCGACAGCATCGCCAGCGGCCAGCTCATGGCGAGATAGAGCAACGCCGTCACGATGGCCAGTTCTACGATTCTACCGGTGGAGAGCGCCAGCACGCTGTAGCGCTTGGTCAGCTCGATCACGGTGATCGCGGAGCAGACGCTCGTATCCTTGAAGAGCGCGATGAAGTCGCTCGTGACTGGCGGCATCACGATCCGCACCGCCTGCGGCACCAGCACATGCCGCAGGGCCTGCCACTTCGAGAGCCCGAGCGCCAGGCTGGCCTCGAATTGTCCCGGCGGAACAGCCTTGAGCCCGGCCCGATAGATCTCCGCTTCGTAGGCCGAGTAGTTGAGCGCAAGCCCGACGACCGCCGCCACCAGTGCCGGCAGGGCAAGGCCGATCTTGGGCAGAAGAAAGAAGAGCGCGTAGAGCTGGAGCATCAGTGGTGTGCCGCGGAGCACCTCGACATAGCCCGTCAGCAGCGGCCTGATCAACGGCGGCCCATACATCCGGCCCACAGCCACGGCCAGACCGATGCAGACTGCCAGCGGAAACGAGAGGCACGACAGCAGCACCGTCATCCCGGCGGCCCTGAGCAGCAACGGCAGCGTGTCGCGGCCGAGTTCCCAGACACTGCGGCGGCGGGCGGTCGGGATCTCGGTCGC
>JBIIFB010000147.1:0-9836 GCA_044237545.1 Pirellulales bacterium | reverse complement strand
GATCCCGGCTCCGTCTTTTCACCCCTCGTGGCGGCAAGTTTTCAACGTGTCCGAGTGATCGGCTCCGTCGTGGCGGCAAGTTTGTAACTTGTCCGAGTGTTGACGATGCCCCTTATTCCCGTCCGCCGGGCCTTGGGTTGCCCCCGCAGTACTCTCCCGGTCAGCGGGCCTCAGCCGGTCACCGGGAGCGTCGAGATCACACCATCACCGCCGACGATTGTCTCCCGCGCGAGTGTCGACTTGGCACGGATGGTGGCCAAGTTCTCGTCGAGCACCCACGAGTTGTACGCCGACAACACAAGGCTCTCTGGTGAAGCCGTCGCATCGTTCGAAATGTCCCAGAACATCATGCCGCCCAGGCCAAGCTGTTGCGACCACTGGGATTTCTGGGCGATCGACGTGGGTGTTTCAAAAGAACTGAAGATCTTCTCGCGACCGTTGTACACATACGCAGCCTGCGCCGCGTCGTCCCAATAGAGCTTCCAGCCGCTGGTGGGATCTTGAACCTTGGCGAGGAGGTCTTTGTAGTCATAGTTTCCCGCCTCAAACGATCCGGGGGCGGCCCCGCTGGACGCTTCCGCATAGCCTCCGTCGCCTCCATCGGCCACACCGCTCCACGCCCGTGTGTAGAGCGGCGCGCCGAGGACGATCTGACGTGGGGCGACGCCCGCCTGGAGGTAGGCGCCGACCGCGGTCTTGATGTCGTAGCCGGCGGGGTCACCGGCGAAGCCGGCCTGGTGGCCGGTGGTGCTTTCCCACGTGCCGTGGAAGTCGTAGGCCATCAGGTTGAAGAAATCGACATGGGGCCGGAGCCCCGCAAGATTGAATCGAGCGATCTTGTCGATGCCCGCAGGAGAGGCGACCGAGATCTCGTAACGACGGCCCAACTGCGAGCCGAGGGCATCGAGCTTCCCGCGGACGAGGCCCAGAAGCAACGCATAGTTCTGGCCATCGCTGCCACTCTCGGAGTTTCCCGGCAGCCCGCCGCCGCCCGGATACTCCCAATCGAAATCGATGCCGTCAAACATCCGATAGCTGCCGAGGAACGCGGCCAGCGAGCTGGCAAAAGCCTCGCGGCCCTGAGGCGTCGAGCAGACCGTGCTGAAGTTGTTTGACAGCGTCCAGCCACCTACTGCGATGCTCACGCGGAGATGAGGGTATTTGTCCTTCAGTTGCTGCAACTGGTTGAAGTTGCCCCAGACCGTCTGGCTGGCCCGCGGATCGCCGGGCGGGTAGTACCACTGGTCTGCCTGGCCCGTGACCGTTTCGTTCGCCGGGAATCGTTTCTCGACCGCCGCAAAACTGTCGAAGAGGGCCACCTCACCGTTGCTCTTGAGATTGAGGAACGAATAGATCAGGTGTGTCAGCTGCGCCGCCGGCACGTCTGCCACCTGAAAGTTGCGTCCATAGATTCCCCACTCGGGGAAGTAGGCCGCGAGCACCTTGTCGTGGCTCGCAATCGGCAGGCCCAACGCCTGATCAGTCGGTGTCGGTGTCGGAGTTGGAGTCGGTGTCGGTGTCGGTGTCGGTGTCGGTGTCGGTGTCGCGATCACACCATCCAGAGCAAGATTCCGGAGCACCGCATTCCTGCCGCCTTCCCCAGCCGTAAAGCCAAAGCTCGTGGTTGCTCCAGGTGCGACCGTCATGTTCCAGCTGGCACCCTGGACCGTGTAGCGTGATCCCGAGTGTGCTGTGATCGTGCCGTTCCACAGGCTCGTGATCGTGCCGTCGAATTCGAAGGTGACCCTCCAGTTACTCAGTGGGCTGCTGCCCGTGTTTGTAACGACAACGTCACCGTTGAACCCGCTGCCCCAGTCAGACGTTACGGAGAAGCGCACTGACCCAGACGGCGTAGGGGTAGGGGTAGGGGTGGGCGTGGGCGTGGGCGTGGGGGTGGGCGTGGGGGCTGGTGTCACGGTGTCGTCATCGAGGATCGTGCCGGTTGCCACCGACTTCGTCAGGGTGGCGTTCGCCGGACTGCTCAACGTCATGGAAAACGTCTCGTTCGCTTCTGCCGTGGTGTCGCGGTTGACGAGCACTGTCACTAGTTTCTGTGTCTCGCCGGGGGCGAATGTGAGCGTTCCGGAGGCGGCGGCATAGTCGCCGCCAGCGATCGCGGTGCCATTGGCCGTGGCGTATTGCACCGTCACCGGCTTGCTACTGGCGGCCGTGAGCGAGACGGTGAAGGTGGCCGGCGTGGTCGTGGTCGGGCTGCCGGTGCCCGACACGACAGGGAACTGAAACTGCACCGCCTTGAGCGGATCGACCTTGGCCGTATTCACCGTCTTCCAATCATCGGCCAGGATGCCGCCGGTGTCGCCCGAGTTCGGATTCCACGACCAATAGGTCCAGCTGATCCCCTGCTCGCCAGACTTCAGGTCGTTCGAGCCATTGCCGTCCAGATCCCCCTTCAGATAGTTGACCATCTTGGCATACCAGGCCCGATCGCTCGCCGTCGCCAGTGTGCTCCCAAATTCCCCGAGCAGAACGGGCGCGGTGCCCGTGCGAGAGAGATAGCCCCAGTTTTTGTCCCACACGGCCGGCAGGTTGTTGGGATAGCTCGGGTCGTTGAAATAGGGCTGCGCGAAGACGCTCGCCGGATAGTCGTGGGCGGAGTAGACGAGCCTGCCGGGCGTGTTCAGCCGCACCGGCGCCGCGCCAGCGCTAGAGAGGTTGCCACCCCACCAGTAATTTCCCGAAGAGGCCCTCTCGATGCCCTCCACGATCACCAACAGGCTGGGGTTGGCGGCAAGTACGGCGTTACCCGCCCGCTCGGCGGCCAGCCGCCAGTCGTTGACGCCGCCGTCGCCCCAGGTGGCGGGGCCGTGCGGCTCGTTGTGGAGATCGATGCCGATGACCGTCGAGTTGCCCGCATATCTCGAAGCCAGCATCGTGAGGTTGCCGATCCACTTGCTCTCAGGATACGCCGACGTGTACCAGAGGCCGGAGGCGTTGGCACTGTTGCCCGCATCGGAGCGGTGGTGATCCAGGAAGATCTTGAGCCCGATCTGCCCGGCATAGGCCACGATCGTATCCATGATCTGCAGGCCGCTCTGCCCCTGCAGGTCGGCGTTCTTCGAGAAGTCGATGCCGTTGGGTGTGCTACCGGCGTCGAAGAGCTGGTCGCTGTAGGGCAGGCGGATCGTGTTGAAGCCGAGCGACTTCATCTGGTCCATCATCTCCCGGTAGCCACGTGACCAGAGGCCGTGCGGCGCGAAGTTTGTCGTCTCGAATCCGAACCAGTTCACGCCCGCGATCCGGACAGCGTTGTTGTTGGCATCGAGAATCTGGCTGCCCGAGGTGTGCAGGTAGCCGTTGGCCACGCCCGCCTGCGGGTTGCCCTCGGTGACGGAGAAATCGCTAATCGTCAAGCTCGGCAGCGTTGGCGTTGGCGTTGGCGTTGGCGTTGGCGTTGGCGTTGGCGTTGGCGTTGGCGTTGGCGTTGTGGCGGTCAGAACCCCAGCCAGATACACACCGGCAGTCGCGTCTTTGAATGTGAAATTCGCCATGCCGAGCCGGGAGAGCGGCACCCCCGACAGTGTGTAAGACTGCTGCATGGACGGGATTCGCAGCACGGCGCTGCCCTGGACTTCGGCCAGTTGGAGATCGGCACCGCGGAACCAGTCGAGCGCTAACACATCACTGGCCGGATCAAAGTCCGAGAAGGTGCGGCTCTCATTCCAAGTCCAGGTGATGGCAAGCATGCCACTGGCCGGCATCTTTTCACCCGTCGTGACGGGTGTGGAGCCGGCATGATCGTGGCCGGCGTGATCGTGGCCTGCATGATTCTCAGTGCAGCCCATCTGGCCGCACGCGGGGCAGCATGTCTGGCTGCCGCTGTCTGGCTGCGTCACAGTGCCGCCGGTCGCTGGCTGGGTGCCCGTGCCGATGCGGGTTTGGAGTCCGTCAGTGGCCTGGCCGACAGGTCCCTGTGGCGTGAGCAACAGGCCGCGACTGACCAGCGTCAGCTGCTGCGCTGCGAAGCCGAAGGGCACCTCGAGCTGATCCTCCACGATCTGGTCATGGTGAAATTCGATCGCCGCCGGCATCAGTTGTGCCTTCGAGACACCCACCAGCAGCAGGCTCTGTTTCGTCGGCTCCACCGAGATCAGGAGCCCCTCGGCAGTGTCGGCCACACTCAGCCGCTCCCTCGTGCCGAAGTAGAGGAGGCTGAGTTTCCTGACGGCTGGATCGAATCCGACGATCCGCTCCTGCACGCCATATTCGTGCGACCGGACATACACAGTATCGGCAACCCGCGGTCCAACACCCCGCTCCCACGAGAGGACGCCGCCGATGTCCTGACGGAGATGTTCGTTCTGGACGGTGCCGAAGTTTGCAATCGACAGGTCGCTGTAGCGGATGCCCCGCAGCACCTGCATTTGAGGACTCGACGCCCAAGGGTTCACAAGCGCCACCTCGCCGGCTGCCGTCTTGCCGAGGATGAGGTTGTGCACCGAGATCTCGCCGAAGTCGAGCCTGTCCTTCGCAGGATCGAAGTTCACGATGTCACCCGCCGCAGGATTGACTGTGAAGACACGGCCGCTGAGGCTGGTGACCTGTACCGGCGGCGGTGCTGCGACCGCACTGATTGTGGACGGCGTCATCGGTGCCACGACGGCCGGGCTGGTCGGTGCCACTGGTGCCACGGGCGCAAGAGGTGCCACTGGCTTTGCGGCTGCCACGACGGGCCGCGGCGCCACAGAGGGGGCGGGATCGTTGTTGACGATCGTACCGGTTGCCGTCGCCCGGGCGATGGTGGCCCGCTTTGGCGTGTTCAGCTTGAACGAGAACGTCTCGTTGGGCTCGAAGGCCCGATCCCCCTTGATCTCGACCGTCACCCGCTTCGTGAGGGTGCCTGGTGCGAACGACACCACGCCGCTCTTGGCGATATAGTCCGACCCGGCCGTGGCAGTGCCGTTGGCCGTCGCATACCGCACGCTCACCGTGGATCGCGTCGCCGCCGACAGCGTGAGCGTGAAGACGGCCAACTGTTTGCCGGTGTCTTTTTCCACGACGCTCGCATCCTGCACTGAAATCGCAGGGATGGCGACTGCAAACATCGACCGTTGCTCGAGCGGCTCGTGAACGAGTGGAGCGGCTTTCCGGGAGCGTTTTGCGGCGATCCGCCGCTCGAAACTCCGCCGGAGCTGCCGCGTGGGAAACCAGGAGGGAGCGGGGAAAAAAAGATCTTGCAGGCGCATCGGACACCTCTGCGTAATGCTGGTGATGGGTCGACCTGGATGAGCCGTGCGATGTCGCTCATGACGCCACCACCGCACACATCTGCTCACATTCTGGATACGACCTGAGCCAAAAAACGGCCGAATAAAAAAACCGGCCCCCGCGGAAAACACCACACACTGTCGCTCAAACCGCAGAAAACACTCGAAAAACAGAGGGTGTGGGGTGACGGCGTCGGGCAGGCCGTTCATCCGGCGTTCATCCGGCGTTCATGGACGGTCCAGAAACGGCGTCTCACGAAGTCGTTTCGGGGCCGGCGAACGCTCGACGGCACGGGGCCACCGGGCCTCGAAGGTCGCTCCACCGCCCGGGGTGGGGCGATGGACAACGCAGCCGCCGTGGCCGTGCATGATGCTCTGGCAGATGGCCAGTCCCACACCGTGGCCACCGCGGCTGCGGCCCTCAACGGGGGAAAAACGCTCGAACAGATGCGGGACGTCGGCGGGATCGATGCCGCTGCCGTGATCGACGACGGCCACGCTGACCTGGCCGTCATGGATGTCGGTCTCGATCGACACCGTGCCGGCCGCCGGACTATGGGCGATCGCATTGGTGAGAAGATTCACGAACACCTGTTGTAAGAGTTCAGGCTGGCCCCTGACGACCGCCGAGACCAATCCATTGGTGATCCGAACGCCGCGTTCCGCCGCGAACGGGGTCACCTGTTGAATGGCAGCGTTGGCCATCTGGTCGAGATCGACCGGCTGCAGGCTCTCAAGCGTGACGGCCTGGCTCCGCGAAAAGACCAGTAGCGATTCGCAGAGCGATTGGATACCGGTGGCGAGTTCGCGGACGCTGGCGATGGTCTGCGACAGTGACTCGGACGAACGCGGCCGCTGCATGGCGACGTCTGTCTGAAGCAGGATGCCATGGACCGGATTGAGCACCTGGTGGGCGACGTCGGCGTTGAACTGGGACTGGGTAACGCGGACAGCTTCGAGCCGGTCGAGCATGCTGTTGAGGGTTTCGCCCATGCCGACGAGTTCGGAGTCGGCCGCGGCGACATTGATCCGCTCGCCGAAGTGTCCCTGCCGGATGCGGTCGGCCGTCCGCCTGATGCCATCGAGTGGTTGCATCATCCGCGCGAGCAGCAGCCACCCGATGACCAGGCTGGGGGGGATCGCCATTGCAAGCGTCCAGACGTAGAAGAAAATCGCCTGGCGTTCGGCGGTATGGAGGTTGTCGAGCGACGTGCCAACGAGCAGGAGGGTGTCGTTGTGGCCTGCGGTGGCCGCCAGCCGCAGGCGTCCGTCGGGATGCGTCCAGAGCCGGTCGGTGCGGTCGCGCCAGCCCGGCTCCCAGGCACATCCGGGGGGGAGGTCGAGCGTGCCGACGGCCGTGCCGTCGGGCTGCCAGATGCCGGCAAACCAGGGGAAGGTCGGCTGCGCGAGATCGGTCCGACTTTCCGTCGGCATGATGACGCGAAGCATGCCCGACGGCTTCCAGTCGGTCGCCAGGCGGATGTCGGGCAGGAAGAGTCCGCCGAGGCGGATCGTAGGATCGAGTAACGTCTCGGGGGCGAACCGCTGCTGGGCTTTGAGGGCCCCCAGTCTGGCCCACAACTGGCTGTCGATGTCGCGGGCCAGCAGGTCAACGGCCAGCCGAAACTGAGCGTACCGGGCTCCGATGGCGAGCGTGAGGATGAAGAGCCCAAACCAGAAGGCAAAACGCCAGCGAAGAGAGCGAAAGGGCAGGCTAGGCATCGATGATGAATCCCTGCCCGCGTCTGGTGGTGATCAGCCCCTGGCCCAGCTTCTTTCGCAGTCGTAACACGAACACGTCGATGACGTTGCTGGTATTGCTGGTATTGCTGAGATCCTGCGCGTTCTCCGGATGAATCACCTTGTGAAGCAGGTCACGGGGCACCAGTTTGCCGCGACGGCGGGCGAGATAGAGGAGCACGTCAAACTCCATCGGCGTCAGCGGGATTCGCTCGCCGTTTCGGGAGGCCGTCTTCGAGGCGGTGTCGATCGCGACGTCGCCGATCGTGATGAGCGTCGTGACCTCGTTTTCGATCCGGCGAAGAACCGCCCTGATCCGTGCCAGCAGTTCCCGAACCGTGAACGGCTTGGTGAGATAGTCGTCGGCACCAAGATTCAGCGCCTCGACACGGTCGTTTTCTCCTCGCCTCGCGGATACGACGATCACCGGCACGGCGCTGCTTTGCCGGAGTTTCTCGAGCACGTGGATGCCGTCGAGTTTCGGGAGCATCAGGTCGAGAATGACGAGTTGGGGAGCCTCCCGGCCCGCGAGTTCGAGCCCGGCAACGCCGTCGGCCGCCTCGTAGACGGTGCACTGTTCCTCCCGCAGACACTGGGCCAGCGCGGTTCGCGAGGCCGTGTCGTCTTCGACCACAAGGATGCGGGGCTGGAGGGCGGGGGGCGGGAAGGATGGCATCCCACCACTATAGCCTGGGCGGTGGCACGAGCGTTTCCACGTGCGACCTGAGCGCGGCGGAGAGGTCGGTGCCCAGCCCCTCCGCATGCCGCAGCCGCGCAGAGAGCGGGGCCGTCTGGCTGTCACGGCGGAGATCAGCAAGGTAATCCTGCAGGAGTTGGCGGCGCTGCGGCGTGGTATGGAGCATCCAGTGCGTCCAGCACCAGGCCTCCGCATAGTGGTCTTGCGACAGTTCACCGGCCGACGCCAGGGCCTCCATCCGGTCGAGATCAGGACGCCACGTGCCCTCGAGCAGCCGGCCCGACAGATAGGCGACATGCGTCGCGTGGACGCCCTGCTCGCTGCGGGGGAGCTCGAAGAACTCCGCGACGCCCTCGTCGAGCCAGAGGGGGATGGTTGGCACGACGGCATGCACGTAGCCGTGCGTCGTCTCGTGTCGGAGGTCTTCAGCGATCCGATCCTGCCAGGCCGCAAACACCGAGAGGGTCGTGTCGGTCTCGACGAAAAAGGCCCGGCGGATCGGAAAGCCGGGGAATTGCCGGGCCGCAAAGGCGTCGTAGCGGGCCTTGTTTTCAAACAGATAGAGGTGCACCGGTTCGTCGGAGATCGGCAGGCCGAGTTGCTGGCTCACGTCGACCCGGAGGCTCTCGAGCTCCCGGACAATGCGGTGCTGTTCGGCCAACGAGAAGTCGGTGTGGATCACGAGCTGTCCGGCGACGATCTCCTGGCGGGAGGGCAGTCCATCGGCGGATGACCAGGGCAGGTTCGCCGCCCGCTCGAAGGCGGTGGTCTTCCAGCCCGGCGAAGCGGCGAGATGAGCACAGCCGGCCGCCACCGAAACCACCACCAGACATGCCACCACCAGACAGACCGTCAGCATCGCCGCCGGTGACGGTGGCAGACGCGGCATCGACAAGGAGGATAGGCGGCTCAAGGCGGGGATGTTAGCCGCGGACGCGGGGCCGGCCAAGGCCGGCATGCCCCGGTTTTTCGGGCCGCCAGCCGAGCAGCGTGCCCAGCAGCGCCTCGAGCGAGAGGGGTCGGCCCAGTACGGCAGCCGCTCCCGCCCGCAATGCCGCCATGACAGTCTCACCCCGGGGGAAACTCTCGAGGACCACGATGCACAGGCCCGGCCTGTTGGCGGCCAGCAGTCGCAGCCATTCGGTGTCTCCGGCAGAGAGGTCGCCCGCGTCCCAGATGACCGCGGCGGCGGATTCGTCGAGGTGCGGCCGACCCAGTTGGCGGCCGATGATCCGATGGCCTGTGCGGGCGAGCAGATCGCAAAGGGCCTCGAGGTCGTCGGCCCGCTCTGCGGCCACCGAAACCTCGACAGGCCCCGTCGCTCCCGGGGGCAACGCCTGCCCCCGGCTGCGGATGCCGTTGATCGATTCGAGCAGCCTTTCCTCGCGACGGGCCGTGGCGGGCAGGCCAAGGCTGGTCGGCAGGCCCGCCGCGAGGGCCGCCAGCCACCAGCGGCAGCGGCCGGGCAGGTCATGCCAGGGCACTTCCTCGATTCCAGGGATCTGCGGCCCGCTCCGCCGCCGGCCGTCGACGAGGCTCGACGCGACCGAAACGATCGGCATCAGCGGCCAGACCCGTGAGAGCAGCAGGGCGTCGGCCGTCGTGAAGCGGCCCGGTCTGTCGGCGGCCAGCACCCCAAGCACCGGCGTGGTTTCCGCGGCGACCCCACTACCGATCGCGCCAGCAGGTCCGATCGCGCCAGCAGGGCCGATCGCGACAGCAGGGCCGATCGCGCCAGCAGGGCCGATAGCAGTGGTTCCAGCATGAGCGGCGTAGGTTGCCGCCGCCTGTTGCGGGCTCGCGGCATCGGTCAGATCGGCATCCGTCGCCAGTCCGGCGTGAGCCATGCCGAGTTCCAGTCCGGTGGCTGACCCGATCCAGATGATCCGCCGGCGGGCATCGGCACTCGCAACAGCGTCGATCGTGTGAGCATGGAAAGGCTTGGTCATCCTGCCCATCGTCCCACGGCGGCGGCGGTTGCGGCAAGCTGGGCTGGCTGCGATAGCTGTTTTTGGTTCGCTGAAAGGCGACCTTGACCGGTCTGGCGACCGACGGACAATCTGGCCCGTCGCGTTCAAGGATGGACGTGACAGCGTTTCGAGGAAGCCTGAGCGTCGATACTCCCAGAGTATGGTCGCCGCGGCACCAGATACCAGGAACAGGCAGGAGGCCGG
>JBIIFB010000084.1:0-15708 GCA_044237545.1 Pirellulales bacterium | reverse complement strand
TGGTTGCATGTCTGGTCGCATGTCTCCAAATCCATACGGACGCGGGGCGACGATGGTTCGCCGATTGGGCAAGACCTTGTTTTTGCCCGGGTTTCCAGCGGTATTGCGTTGACAGGCGACCGCGACGAGGCGTACCTTTGGGAGGTGGCCCAAGCAAGTGGAGTGGCGGCATCGGCATGAATCGAGTGGACCAGCAGCGGAGCGGACAGCAGCGGGGCGGTCGGTCACGGTCTGAGCGGGGCGACCGGGCCGAGGGCGTTGTCGACGTGGCGGAGTGCCAACGCCGCATCCAGTACGAGTTTCGTGATCAGGCCCTGCTCGTCTCGGCGTTTACGCATGCCTCGGGAGCCCAGCATCGGCTCGCTTCGAACGAGAGGCTCGAGTTCCTGGGGGACGCCATTCTGGGTTTCATTGTCTGCGAGACGCTCTATCAACTCTTTCCAGACTCGCTGGAGGGCGACCTGACACGCATCAAGTCGGTCGTCGTGAGCCGTGAGACCTGTGGCCGGATCACCGAACGGCTGCAACTGATCGACTTCCTGATCGTCGGCAAGGGACTCGCGCTCAACCGGCCGGTGCCGGAGTCGGTGCTGTCTGACCTGTTTGAGTCGCTGGTGGCGGCGATGTATCTCGACGGTGGACTGGAACCGGTGCGGGCCCTGGTGGCGCGGATGCTCGAACCGGAGATCGTCAAAGTGGCCTCTGGCGAACAGGGGTTGAATCACAAGTCGCTCCTGCAGCAGTTGTCACAACGGGACTACGGGGTGACGCCGATCTATGAGGTCGTTGAGGAGGCGGGGCCCGACCACAGCAAGAGCTTTCACGTGTCGGCACAGATCGGTCTCCGTCGGTATCCGCCGGCGTGGGGTCGCAATAAAAAGGAGGCGGAACAACGGGCTGCCTCGAATGCCCTCGCCGAACTGCAACTGGAAGCCACCGCCGGGGGTTCGTCCGGCACGTAGATCGCACCAGCGAATGCGGCTGACCATCCCGCTTGCGGAGAAAAAGCCCCGACCTTCGAGGGTCAGGTGAGGTGGTAGGCCGACTCCCCGTGCTCCGCGATGTCGAGGCCCTCGGCCTGTGCATTCGCGTCGACCGTGAAGCCGATCGTCTTGTGGATGAGAAGCCCCAGGAGCAACGAACAGATGAAGGCGTAGCCCCCGCACCACAATAACCCCTGCAGTTGGATGAGCACCTGGTCGACTCCACCCACGGCTGGACGAATTGCAAACCAGCCCACAAGCAGGGCCCCAAGGGCACCCCCCACCCCGTGAACGCCGACGACGTCGAGAGAGTCGTCGTAGCCGAGTGCCGGCTTCGCCTGGACGGCCAGAAAACAGACAAGGCCGCCGAGGGCCCCAATGATCAGGCCGCCCAGCGGGCTGACATGGCCCGCGCACGGGGTGATCGCCACGAGTCCGGCCACCATGCCGGAGGCGAAGCCGAGCGACGTCGGCTTTCCGATTTTGATCCACTCGGCGAGCACCCAGGCACCGGAGGCCGCGCTGCCCGCAATCGCCGTCGTGGCGAAGGCAAGCACGGCCACGCCCCCTGCAACCGGGAGAAACTCCTTGCCGACGGCGATCGCCGAGCCCGCGTTGAAGCCGAACCAGCCCACCATCAGCATGGCGGCGCCGATCAGGGTCCAGCCGACGTTGTGAGGGACAAACTGCGCTCCGGGATAGCCCCGCCGCTTGGGAAGAATCAACAACAGCGCAAGTGCCGACACGCCCGCGATGACGTGCACGACCGTGCCCCCCGCGAAGTCGAGCACGCCTTTCTGGAACAGCCATCCGTTGACGTTCCATGCCCAATGACAGACCGGGTTGTAGACGATCGTCGCCCAGAGCAACGTAAAAAGGCACCAGGCGCTGAACTTCACACGTTCTGCGATGGCGCCAACGATCAGCGCCGGCGTGATGATCGCGAACATCATTTGGTAGATCGCAAACAGCAGCTCGGGCACCCCGTTCGGGGCGGCCTCGACCGTGTCGCCGCTGGTCACGATCCGCTCGTAGGCATTGGAGCCGTCGACGTCGAGAGTAGCGAAGGAGTTCAGGAACACGAGGCCCGGATCCCAGCCGAGGTAGCTGTGCTTGGGAAGGTCTGTACCATCCGGCCCCTTGCCGGCATCGACGGCGATGGCCGAAGGCACGGCAAAGGCCATGCTGTAGCCGTAAGCCACCCACTCAACCGCCACCAGTGGAATGCACACCATCACCAGCAGGAATGTATTCAGCACATTCTTGGCACGCACCATGCCTCCGTAGAAAAGCGCGAGGCCCGGCATCATGAAAAATACAAGTGCGGCACTGACGAGAATCCAGGCGACTGAACCGGTGTCGTAGGTCCCTTTGAGGTGTGGCACCGCATGCCCGACCTGCTCGCCGCCGGCCTGGGCCCACGCGATCCCTGGCCATGCGATGCCAGCCAGCAGGGATGCAGTACGAAGTCCCGTTCGCATCATCGAATTCATTCCTTATGCAAGACGTGTGCAAGAGTTCCTCCGCTGGCGAACGTCCCGCGCACCTTGCGAGGGCCCGACGCCAGAGGTCCGGCAGGCCCCGAGATCTTTCTCTGGAAGTCGCACGCTCGTCAAGCCGCCGCAGTGAGAGCACTGAAAGGGGCCGAAAGAAAGCCGCTGACGGACCGCTACAGTCCGCGTTGGACGATGGTCCGCAGGCCTTCCACCACACGCGAAAAGCGGGTGCGAGCCCGTTCGATCGACTGGGTCTGCTGATTGTCGCGGAGCCGTTTGGCCTGCAGTTCCTTGGGCGACAGCTTGAGGCGTCCGGAGGCAATATCCGCGTCCTCGCGTGCCAGGCGCTGGGTTCTTTGTGTGGCCCGTCCAGTGAACCCCTGGAACATCGCCTCCATCAGGTTCAACGCCTGGATGTGCCTCCCCAGACGAAATTCGCAGTCGCGAACCTGGATGATCATGGCCACCCCCGGCACTAGGCCGCTCCGCTGGGCGGCGTCGACCAGCTGACCGAAGCCGCCGATGTCGAGGATCTGGTCGCGTTCCGTCAGATCGAGCGGTTTCGGCTGCACGAGGTAGACCCGCTGGCGTTCGATCGCGGCTTCCATCCGTTGCACCGCGACCGGCCTCATGGGGGTGTCGTGCAGGCAGGATCGGAAATGGAGGTGGTCCTCGACGATGGCCGGCGATCGGGTCTCGATCAGGTGGTTGCTGCCGGCGCCGACGATGAAATAGACGGACTCGGGACCGAAGCGATGCCCCTGCTCGACGGCGTCCACACGGTACTGGGACCGCAGAATGCAGAGTTGGTCATCGACGGTGGGGGCTGCCGCAAACGATTCGATGATGCCACGGGAGAGGGGATCGATGCGATCCATGAAGAGTTTCCCCATCGAGAACGCTGGCTGGACGTGCCCGAGTCCGGCCGCCCTGCCTGGAGCATAGATACCCCGGCGACCTTTCGAAAGTCAGCGATGCCCCCTCGGGACCGGAGAAGTCGGTCTTTCGGCCGTCTTCCCGACGCCTTTCTGCCTCTTTTCTGCCGACAGCCGCGGCCCGCCGGCGGCCTGGGCACGCCGAACGGTTTTGGCCACGGTTGCCTTCCGACGATACCATCCGGGGGTATGCTAGAGGGGCGTGCTGGCCGCACCAGACGCGGCGGGAGTGCTGGCCGTGATGCCCGTGCTGCACGCTTGAGCCCCCCGTGCAACCGTAGCTGCCCGTTATCCCAGCTGCCCGTTTGCCTGCCGCGACACTGAAGCTCTGCTCATCCGACATCTGCTCCTCCGACAATGGCCACCCAACAGCCCACCGCCGAACGGGAACCGGACGCCCTTGCGGGCCCGGCTGATCTCCTCGAGACGCTGCCGCGGCGTCGCCGGTCATGGTGGCCGGCGGCCGTGTGGACGGCGTTGGCGGCGGCCTCATTCGGGGTCTGGTACCGCGACCCGGGGATTGCCGAGCGGGCGGTCAGGCTGATCAGGCCCGATCCGCCCCTGACTGCGACCGCGGCACCACGGCCGGTGCCGGTGTCGGCCAGCGCCGCGGTGCAGGCAGACCTCGAGCTGTTTCTCAACGGTCTCGGATCGGTGGTGGCCGACAACATGGTAACGATCCGCAGCCGTGTAGAGGGCCAGCTTCTGAGGGTCGCATTCAAGGAAGGGCAGGCCGTTACGGAGGGGGATCTGCTTGCCGAGATCGATCCGCGGCCTTACGAGGTGCAGCTCACCCAGGCTGAAGGGCAACTCGCCAAAAGCGAGGCCGCCCTGCGGGCGGCGCAACTCGATCTGGAACGGTACGAGTCGCTGGCCGGTCTGAGGCAGGTCACGAAGCAGCAGATCGACTCGCAGCAGGCGATGGTGAGCCAGTGTGAGGCTGCGATCACGATTGACCGCGGTAAGATCGATGACGTGCGGCTGCAGCTCGACTACTGCAAGATCACAGCACCCATCACCGGCAGGATTGGTCTGAGGCTGGTCGATCCAGGCAACATCGTGCGGGCCAACGACACCGTCGGTCTCGCCGTCATCGCCCAACTGCACCCGATCGCCGTCGTGTTCACCATTCCCCAGGATGAGATCGTCCGCGTGCAAAAGGCGCTCGCCGACACCGGCCGGCTGACCGTCGATGCCTACAACCGCGACTTCCAGACCAAGCTGGCGACGGGAACACTGCTGGCGATCGACAATCAGGTCGATTCGTCGACCGGCACGGTCAAGCTCAAGGCCTTGTTTCCCAACCATGAAAACACGCTGTTCCCGAACCAGTTTGTGAATGCCCGCCTGTCCGTGGAGATGATCCGCGGGGCAACGGTCATCCCGATGGCGGCCGTGCAGCACGGTCCGAAATCGACGTTTGTCTACGTCGTGCAGACCGATTCGACCGTGGAAATGAGGCCCGTGATCACAGGCGCGACGCAGGGCGACCGGGTGGCCATCGTCAGCGGACTGGTGCCGAGCGAACTGGTCGTCACCACCGGCATCGACAAACTCAACAATAAGACCAAGGTGGCCGTCCGCGGTGCACCGACGAAAACGACCGACCGGAACGCGGGCTGAAGACCGGAACGCCGCGGGAGAAACCGGAACGCCGCCGGAGAAACCGGAACGCCGCCGGAGAAACCGGAACGCCGCCGGAGAGCCGGCCGAGACGGATACAACAGGAGTCCCTCGGAGGGATTCGGCGGACCTGCGAGACCCACACCATGAGCCTATCCCGGCCATTCATCCTGCGGCCGGTAGCCACAGGCCTGCTGATGGTGGCCATTCTGCTGGCGGGTCTGATCGCCTACCGCCAACTGCCCGTTTCGGCGTTACCGCAGGTCGATTATCCGACCATTCAGGTTCTGACCTTCCATCCCGGCGCGAGTCCCGAGGTGATGGCATCGTCGGTGACCGCACCGCTGGAGCGGCAGTTCGGGCAGGTGCCGGGGCTCGCGCAGATGACCTCCAGCAGTTCGGAGGGCTGTTCCGTGATTACGCTGCGGTTCACGCTCGACATGAACATCGACGTGGCCACGCAGCAGGTGCAGGCGGCGATCAGTTCGGCCACGGCGTACCTCCCACGCGACCTTCCCAATCCGCCGGTCTACACGAAGACCAACCCCGCTGACGCGCCGATCCTCACGCTTGCGTTGACCAGCGACATGCTGCCGCTCACGAAGGTGCAGGATCTCGCCGATACGCGACTGGCGCAGAAGATTTCCCAGTTGTCCGGTGTCGGGTTGGTGGGCATCTCGGGCGGTCAGAAGCCGGCCATTCGCATCCAGGCCAATCCCACGGCACTGTCGGCGGTGGGGCTCAATCTGGAAAACCTGCGGACGTCTCTGGTGCAGGCCAGCGTGAATCAGGCGAAGGGCAGCTTTGACGGCCGCCGGCAGGCCTACACGATCAGCGCCAATGACCAGCTTCTCACCAGCGGTCAGTTTCGTGAGCTGATCATCGGCTACCGCAAGGGTGCGCCGATCCGGCTGACGGACGTGGCCCGCGTGGTCGACGGGGCCGAGGACGTACGGCAGGCGGCGTGGATGAACGACACGCCGGCCGTGATCGTCAACATCCACCGGCAGCCCGGAGCGAACATCATCGCCGTGGTCGACAGCATCAAGGCGCTCCTGCCGCAGTTGCGGGCGTCGCTGCCGCCGGCCGTGTCGATGCACGTGCTCACTGACCGCACCGTCACCATCCGGGCGAGCATCGAGGGCGTCCAGCACGAACTGGTGCTGACCATCGGGTTGGTCGTGTTCATCATCTTCCTGTTTCTCAGGAATATCACGGCGACGCTGATCCCCGGCGTGGCGGTCCCGCTCTCGCTGGTGGGAACGTTCGCCGTGATGCAGGTGCTGGGGTACAGCCTCAACAACCTCACGCTCATGGCGTTGACGATCTCGACGGGGTTCGTCGTCGACGATGCGATCGTGATGATCGAAAATATCGTCCGCTATCTGGAGCAGGGTGAGTCCCCCTTGTCGGCGGCCCTGAAGGGGTCGGCCGAGATCGGCTTCACGATCGTCAGTCTGAGCGTGTCGCTGATCGCCGTGCTGATTCCGCTCTTGTTCATGGGGGACATCGTGGGGGAGCTGTTCCGGGAGTTTGCCGTGACCTTGAGCGTCACGATCGTCGTCTCGGCCATCGTGTCGCTGACGCTGACCCCGATGATGTGCGCGAAGCTCCTCACGCACCGCGAGGCCGCGTCACGGGGTTGGTTGTACCGGGCCAGCGAGGCCGTGTTCGATGGTTGTCTGTGGCTCTATGCGGCCACGTTGGAGATCGTGCTGCGGCACCAGGTGGTGACCATGGCCGTCGCCGTGGCGACACTCCTCACGACCGTGCAGCTCTATGCCATGGTGCCAAAGGGTTTTTTTCCGGTGCAGGATACCGGCGTGATCCTGGGCATTTCCGAAGCACGGCAGAGCATTTCGTTCGAGGAGATGGTGGTACGGCAGCAGCAACTCAATCGGGCACTCCTGGACGATCCCGCCGTGGCGAGCCTGTCGAGTTTCATCGGCATCGATGGCACCAACACCACGGTCAACAGCGGCCGCATCCAGATCAATCTCAAGCCCCTGGAGGAGCGGCACCTTTCGGCGGTCGAGGTCATCCGGCGGTTGCGGGCGCGGCTGGCTGCCGTCGAGGGCATCACGCTGTTCATGCAGCCCGTGCAGGATCTCTCCGTGGAAACCCGCGTGAGCCGGACCCAGTATCAATACAGCCTCGAGTCTCCCGATCCCGAGGAATTGGCGGTGTGGGCGCCGCGATTCGTCGCGGAGTTGGAGACGCTGCCCGAGCTGTGCGACGTGGCCAGCGACCAGCTGAACGACGGTCTTCAGGCGCGTGTGGTCATCGACCGCGACACCGCATCGAGGCTGGGTGTCAGCCCGCAGATGATTGACGACGCGCTCTACGATGCCTTTGGTCAGCGGCAGATCTCGATTCTCTACACGCAGCTCAACCAATACCGCGTGGTGCTTGAGGTGCAGCCGGAGTTTCGCAGCACGCCCGACGATATCTCGCAGATGTATGTCAGTGTGGCCACGGGTATGGAACCAGGCCCGCAGGAGTCGGGGGGCGGCGGCCGGCCTGCAGGCGCAGACGAGGCGGAGACCAGCCGGGTACCGCTCAGCGCCGTCACGCGGATCGAGGAGACCTCTGCCCCGCTTGCGATCAATCACCAGGGGCAGTTTCCGGTGGTGACACTGTCTTTCAACCTGGCGCCGGGGGCGTCGCTGGGGGCTGCGGTGAAGGCCATCGACGCGGCCCGCCTGGCCATCGCCATGCCGCCGAGCATCCAGGCGGATTTCCAGGGCACTGCGGCCGCGTTTCAGGCCTCGCTGGGGAGCCAGTTGCTGCTCATCCTGGCGGCGATTGTCACGGTCTACATCGTGCTGGGGGTGCTCTACGAGAGCCTGGTTCATCCGCTGACGATCCTTTCGACCCTGCCGAGCGCCGGGGTGGGAGCGCTGCTGGCGTTGCTCTTCTTCCGGATGGAACTGGGCGTGATCTCGCTGATCGGCATCATTCTTCTGATCGGCATCGTCAAGAAGAACGCGATCATGATGATCGATTTCGCCATGGACGCGGAACGCGAGGGCATCGACGGACGACGGGTGAGCCCGACCGAGGCCATCCGGCAGGCCTGCCTGCTGCGGTTTCGTCCAATCATGATGACGACGATGGCGGCCCTGCTGGGGGCGGTGCCGTTGGCGATGGGCACCGGGATGGGCTCGGAGTTGCGGCGGCCGCTGGGCGTCACGATCATCGGCGGGCTCCTGTTCAGCCAGTTGCTCACGCTCTACACAACGCCGGTCATCTACCTGTGGTTCGACAGGCTGGGCCGATGGTTCCGCCGTGGAGCGGCCTGATGCATTTCTCAGAGTGGTTCATTCGCAGGCCTGTCGGCACGTCGCTGTTGGCAATTGCGGTCACGCTCGCCGGCGGAATCTGCTACTTCCTCCTGCCGGTGTCGCCGCTGCCGCAGGTGGAGTATCCCACGGTGAGCGTCACCGCCAGCCTGCCTGGCGCCAGTCCTGAAACCATGGCCTCGGCCGTGGCCACGCCGCTTGAGCGGCAGTTCGGACTGATCGCCGGCATCACGGAGATGACCTCCTCCAGTGGGCTGGGGCAGGCGTCTGTGACGATGCAGTTCGATCTCAACCGCGACATCGACGCCGCCGTCCGTGACGTGCAGGCCGGGATCAACGCGGCTGCCAGCCGGCTGCCGGCGGATCTTCCCGGCACCCCGAATGCCTACAAGGTGAATCCCGCGGATTCGCCGGTGATGATCCTCGTGATGACTTCCCCGCTCCACGATCGGGCGCAGTTGCAGGACACCGCTGTGACGATCGTGCAGACGAAGCTCTCGCAGGTGCCGGGAGTGGGGCAGGTGGTCGTCAGCGGCGGTTCTCCGCCGGCGGTGCGGGTGAGCGTCAATCCCACGGTGCTCGAGCGGTTTGGGATCGGTCTTGAGTCTGTGCGGCTGGCCGTGCAAAACGCCAACGCCAACCGGCCCAAGGGACTGATCGACGATGGGATTTCGACCTGGTCGATCACCACGACCGACCAGTTGTTCCGGGCTGCCGAGTACCGCGAGATCATCGTGGCTTATCGCCGCGGGGCGCCGATCCGGCTGGGGGATGTCGCCACGGTCACCGACTCGTTGCAGGACCTGCGGGTGGCCGGTGTCTACAACGGTCAGCCAACGATCCTCGTGATCGTCTACCGGCAGCCGACCGCGAACATCATCCGGACGGTGGACAGCGTCATGGCACTCCTGCCGCAGGTGCGGGCCCAGATCCCCGCCGGCATGGAGCTTGCCATGCCGATGGACCGCACGGCCGCCATCCGGGCCAGCATCGCCGACGTGCAGCACACGCTCCTGCTCTCCGTCGTGCTGGTCGTGCTGGTGGTGTTTTTCTTTCTGCGGAACCTGCGGGCCACGCTCGTGCCCGCCGTGGCCGTGCCCGTATCGCTGGTGAGCACGTTCGCCGCGATGCACTTTCTCGGCTACAGCCTCGACAACCTGTCGCTGATGGCGCTCACGATCGCCACCGGTTTCGTGGTGGACGACGCGATCGTGGTGCTCGAAAACATCGAGCGGTATCGCGGGGCCGGCATGAAGCCGATGGATGCGGCGATCGTGGGGGCCCGGGAGATCGGGTTCACGGTGCTTTCGATCAGCGTGTCGCTCATCGCCGTCTTCATTCCGATTCTCGGCATGGGGGGCATCGTGGGGCGGCTGTTCCGTGAGTTTGCCGTGACGCTCTCCGTGGCGATCGGGGTGTCGATGGTGGTCTCGCTGACCCTGACTCCCATGATGTGCGCCTGGCTGCTGCGGCCCGCCTCAGCCGGGCCACGCGGCCTCGCCGACCGTGCGACGCAACGGCTCCTCTCGGCGATCACCGAGTGGTACGGTCGGGCGCTTGCGGTCGTGATGCGGCACCAACGGCTGACGATGGCAGTCAACCTCATGACGATGCTGCTCACGGTGTATCTGTACGTCATCGTACCCAAGGGATTTTTCCCCCAGCAGGACAACGGACGGGTGATGGGCATGCTCGACGCGGATCAGGACACGTCGTTCCAGACGATGAGCCGCCTGCTGACGACGTTTTCCGCCGCGATCCACGAGGACCCGGCGGTGGCGGGCGTGACCGGCTCGACGGGGGCCGCCAGTGGCGGCAGCCCGAACACGGCGCGGATGTTCATCACGCTGAAGCCGAAGACGGAGCGAGGCATCGATGCGGATCAGGTGGTGGATCGCCTGCGGCGTTCGCTTGCGCCCCTCGGTGGGGCGAGTCTGATCATGCAACCAGTCCAGGATCTCCGCATCGGTGGCAGGATGAGCAGCGCCCAATACCAATACACACTGCGGGCCGACACACTCGCTGATCTCAATGAATGGGGGCCGAAACTCCTTACCGCCATGCGGGCCCTGCCGGAGGTTGTGGACGTGCGCAGCGATCAGCAGAATCGGGGATTACAGGCGGTGCTGACGATCGACCGCGAGGAGGCCGCCCGGTTTGGCGTCACGCCTGAACAGATCGACAACGCGCTCTACGACGCCTTCGGGCAGCGGTATGTCTCGATCATGTATCGGCCCCGCGGCCAGTATCGCGTGGTGCTGGGGCTGGAGTCGGAGTATCTGCAGGGGCCGGAGGCGCTGGCCTTCATGCGCGTGACCGGCCGCGACGGCAGGCAGATTCCACTCGACTCGCTCTGCACGCTGACACGCACCAACGCGCCGCTGTTCATCAACCACACCGGGCAGTTTCCCTCGGCGACGGTCTCATTCAATCTCGTCTCTGGCGTCTCGCTCGGCGCGGCGGTGGCGGCGGTGGAGCGGGTCGTGGAGGAGTTGGCGATGCCTGCAACCGTGCAGGGCCGCTTTTCCGGCACCGCTCAGATGTTTCGGTCGTCATTGGTCGATCAGCCGCTGTTGATTCTCGCCGCGATCGTCACGGTCTACATCGTGCTGGGAATCCTCTATGAGAGTGTGGTGCACCCGTTGACGATCATCTCGACGATTCCCAGCGCCGGTCTGGGAGCGCTGGTGGCGCTGATCTGGTTCGACAGTGAGCTCAACGTCATGTCACTGATCGGCATCATCCTGCTGATCGGGATCGTGAAAAAGAACGCAATCATGATGATCGACTTCGCATTGGACGCGGAACGGACGCGTGGCCTGACGGCCGCCGACGCGATCGTGGAGGCCTGTATCCTGCGGTTTCGGCCGATCACGATGACCACACTCGCCGCCCTGCTCGGTGGCCTGCCGCTGGCGTTGGGCACGGGCCCGGGGGCGGAACTCCGCTGGCCACTCGGAATCGCGATCGTCGGTGGGCTGATCGTCAGCCAGTGCCTGACGCTGTTCACGACCCCTGTGGTCTATCTCTATCTTGATGGCTTCAATCGTGGTGGCCTGTCGATGAAGAGCCGGGGGGAGCGCCGTCGGGGCGATCGGGCAGCAAAACCGTCGCCCGTGCCATCAAGTGTTTAACGTGTCCAAGAGTGTGGAACGCCGATAGTCTTGGGGCGTTCTGCCGAAACCCCGAGCCCTCACGTCCCTGACCGGTCGAAGGATCGCTCGGTCGCTTCCCAGACGCTGCAGCTTGGTGCGTAGCCCAGTTCCCGCCGCGCGGCGCCGATGTCGAAATAGTGGTCGGTCGACATCTCCTCAGCCAGAAATCGCGTCAGCGGTGGATCCGACGCAAGGCGACACGTCTGCCATGCCGTCTCCGCGACCGTGGCCAGCAGCCGAGCCGCAGTCGCCGAGACCCGCCGGCGGATCGGCGGCAGACCATGGAGGGTCAGCACTCTGCCGATCCATGCCCAGAGCGGGACCGGCGTGCCCTGACTGATGAAAAACGGGCGGCCGCCGACGCCCGGGCGGTCCTCGAGGGCGGCGGCTGCCAGCAGATGTGCCGTCACGCAGTCGTCGATGAACGTCAGGTCGACGAGGTTCGTGCCGTCGCCCACCTGCACCAGCCGGCCGGCACGGGCCCGCTTCAGGATCGTCGGCACAAGATTGGTGTCGCCGGGACCAAAGATGAGGTGCGGTCGCAGGGAGATTGTGCGCAGCGTGGGGCCGTGGGCCGAAAGCACAGCCCGTTCCGCGATCGCCTTCGTTTCCGGATAGATCGCCCGATAGCGGGCTGGATAGGCGGCAGATTCATCGATGTTTCGCAGGTGGTGATCCGACGCGACAACGCTCGGCGAACTCGTGAACACGAGGTTTGCCACACCCGCCGCGCGGCTGGCAGCGATCACGTTTTCCGTGGCCGTAATGTTGCCCCGCACGAACGCCTCGCGGGGCCCCCACATCTTCACGTGCGCTGCCGTGTGAAAGACACACTCCACGCCGGCCAGGAGCCCGGCCAGGTCGCCGGTCGCCTGCGGCTGGGAAAGATCGTGCACCACGGTGCGGATGCCCTCGGCAGCGAGGGCAGGGTGGGGCCGGCGGCCAAGCGACGTGACGTCGTGCCCGAGGGCCTGCAATCGTCGGCAGAGTGCGCCGCCGACGAAACCGCCCCCGCCGGTGACGAGCGCCTTCATGCGTGGACTGTCGATGGAGGGACCGGGGCGTCCGGGCCTGGGCTGCCGTCGGGTTCAATGGCTGTCTGCGTCGCCGCCCAGACGGCGAGCCGGTCGCGGAAAATCTTGGCGTTGTGCCGGGCATCGACGGGGAACGACGGATGGAAGTAAAACCGTCGGATGGCCGCCGTGACCGGATCGACGGCACCGATCGCCCGGAGTTCGCCGGCGAGCCGGCGGCGGGCGGCCATGTCGAGTGACCGTGGCCGCGGCTCGACGACGAGTGCCGGCAGTCCGTTGACGCCGATCAGGGCCGTGCGTTGCACCTGCGGATGGCTGTTGAAGACGTTCTCCACCGGGACGCTGTGAAAAACCTGGCCTGGGGTGGCCACAACGTGGGCCCGTCGGCCGCAGAAATAGAGCCGGCCACTGCCGTCCAGATAGCCCATGTCGCCCATGCGATGCCAGACGCGGCCTTGCTCGCGGACTTTTGCTGCCGCCGTCGCCGCTGGTCTCGAAAGATACTCGTGGCTCACCGTGCCGCCGCTGACGACGATTTCACCGATCACCCGCTCGGGGCAGTCAACCAGCGGTGCTTCGACGGCTCCGTCCAGGGTTTGGACAACGCGGAGGACCAGGCCGTCGATGGCCCGACCGACAGGAGTGCCCTGCTCGCCAGAGACCGCCAGAACAGGCGGATGCTCCCGCAGGTCGGCCGTGGCCGCGAACGTGACGGGCAGCGCCTCCGTGGCGCCGTAGGGCGTGAAGCTCTCCGCCTGCGGGCAGGCAGCTTGTACAAGGTCGATCGTCGCCTGCGAAACCGGGGCTCCGGCCATGAAGACCCGCCGCAGATGCGGCAGCGACGTGCCGGTCTGACGGCAGTATTCGGCGAGCTTGGTCCAGAGCGTCGGCGAACCGAACGACGTCTGGTTGCCGAGGTCACGCATCACACGGATGATCTGCTTGGGAACGAGCGACAGCGGACGACTGGGGTCGAGCGGTGGGAAGATGCTGCCCACCCCGAGGGCCGCGGTGAAGAGACTGAAGACTGGAAGCAGCGGCAGATCCTGCTCCCCGCCGCGGAAACCGAACTGTCCACGAAACACGGCGAGTTGCTCGGTCAGCATCCGGTTGGTGAAGATCACGCCCTTCGGCCGGCCGGTTGCGCCCGATGTGAAGGCGACGAGTGCCGCATCGTCCGCCTGCCTCGGAATCGGTGCCGGGGGGCCGCCCGCGGTCTTGAGCAGATCCCGCAGCCGCGTCGCACCGAACAGCGTCGCACCGAACAACGGCAGCCGCCCGGCGACGACGCAGAACCTGAGCGAGCCAAACAGTTCCGAGGCCTTGAGGCGGAGCAGATGAGCCTTTGGCACGCCGATGAAGCCGCTGGGCTCGGCCTCACGCATGCAGGCCACCACCGCGTCGACACCCATTCCCGGATCGATGAACACCGGCACCGCGCCGCGGCCCATCACGGCATAGCTCAGCGCGAGAAAATCAGCGCCCGGGGTCACGAGCATGATCACCCGCTCAGCCGCCCGCAGGCCGGCCGCCGCCAGGCCGTGCTCGTAGCCATTGATGCGGGCGGCCAGCGCCCCGAAGTCGATGGCGTCGTAGTGTGGCCGGCCACTCCAGCGGGGAAACGAGACCTTCGTCACCGCCGACACCCACGGCGCCGCGGCGGCCGCTATGTGCAGGGCCGCGTAGAGGCCGTTCGGTGGACGAGCCTCTGCCGGCGTGTCGCCGGATGGGGTGCCAGGGGCGTCGTCTGCACGGGTACGAGAGCCATCGCCAGACTCCCGCGAACTTCCGTCAAACCCCGGGGGCGGCTGCCCTTGGGAGCCTGACTTGAGTGGCTGCAGGAACTCGTCGACCGCAGCGATCGCCTGGTTCGCTGCGTCCTCGAGCACCAGGTGCGATGCGTTTGGGATGCGGACGACGTCAGCCTGCGGAAAGCGGCCGGCAACTTCGCGGAGAATGCCCGGATGAAAGCAGGGATCCTTCATTCCCCAGATTATTTTCACGGGTCTGCCGGCGAGCGTGGGCAGCCGGGCGATCATGTCGTCCATGAGGGCAGTGGTGGGATGGGACCGGGCAAACGGGATGTCGCGGACGAAGCCCCAGATGGCCCGACGGCTGCCGCGGCTCCGATAGGGGCGATGGTAGCCCTGCCTGACCTCCTCCGGCAGGCTGTGGACGATGCCGAACGACGTCAGGAGTTTGACGAACCGCATCGTGTGCTGCGTGAGCAGCCTGCCGATCAGTGGCGAAGCGGCCCGCCGGATCATGCCGGGGAGCAGTGCTGTTTCGGCGAGGGTCGTGTTGAAGTAGACCAGCCGCTCAACATCGTGGGGACGGCGGACAGCGAGGCCGGTGCCGATCGGGCCGCCCCAGTCGTGCATCACGAGCGAAAATCGGCCGACGCCCGCTTGGTCGAGCAGTTCTTCGAGGTGGCCAACGCGGTCTGCCGCCCGGAAAAAGACGTCTGCAGGCTGGTCGGAGAGACCGCAGCCGACATGATCGGGCACGATCACGCGGAAGTTCTGCCGCAGTCTGGTGATCAGATTCCGGAAGAGGAATCCCCACGTGGGGTTGCCGTGCAGGCAGACGACGACGGGGCCGCTGCCCTCGTCTGTGTAGTGCATCCGGTAGCCCGGCGACGCCACACCCCCGGCGGCAGGACGGCATCCGACTGTGGCGAACCGCGAAGGAAACGGATACTGCGGCCCGTACGGGAAGGGGGCAGGGGATCCGCTCAAGGCAGGGGATCCGCTCAAGGCAGGGGATCCGCTCAAGTCACGGGATCCGCTTGTGTCGTTCATGGGGCCTCCGGGTGTCAGTCCGTACGTGGGCTGACGGCTACCACTGAAACCCCAGAAACCGTGTGTTGAGTCCGCTGCCAAACGCCGTCAGCAGCACTTTTTGCCCAGGCTGGATATCTTTTTCGGCGGCGCCGATCGCCAGGGCCGCCGGCAATGAAACCGAGACCATATTGCCGTAGCGCTTGTAGATCGCGAAATCCTTGTCGAAGTCGAGACCCATCTCCCGGTAGAAGGCCTCGTTCACCTGGCGGCCGACCTGGTGGCAGAAGACATGATCGACATGATCCTTCGACCAGCCGAGCAGTGCGGTGACATCCGGGAATGCACGGCCGCCAAGCTTCGCGGCCGCAGCCATCAGTTTGGCTGCGTCGGATGTCAT
>JBIIFB010000088.1:0-15115 GCA_044237545.1 Pirellulales bacterium | reverse complement strand
GCTGAAGTCTCCGTTCCCGATGCAGAGTTCGTGGTGTTGCGATGCTGAACGGGCCACACCCCCAACGAACTGGTGCCCGCTGGTCGCGATGCTCTCGTGGCAGAGCACGGCAGCCACGGCACCGCAGCCGAGCGTCAGGGTGGGAAGCATCTGCAGGAGTTTGTCGCGGGTGATACGCAGGTCCCCGAGCAGCTGTTGGCACGTGGTATTGACCACCTTCGAGATGTTCTCGCCGGAGCAGATAATGCCCGCCTTTACGGTGCCCGCCTCGATGAGGTGGGCAAGCATGATCAAGCCGTCGCTAAACCCGATGCAGGCGTTGGTGATGTCGAGCACCAGCGACTCCTCGGGGATGCCGAGGTTGTGGTGCACGAGGCAGGCGGTCGCCGGCTCGAAAAAATCACGTGTGACCGAGCAGTTGATGAGCGCCCCGATCTGGTCGGGACGGAATCCTGACCGGTCGAGAGCCTCGCGTGCAGCCACGGTGGCCACGGAACTGGGCGTGACGTCTGTCGGCCACATGCCTCGGGTCGTCACACCGCTGACACGCTCCAGCGTGCCCGCCGGAATTTTCAGCCGCTGGTAGGCCGGCGCGATCCGCTCCTCGATCTCCGCGGACGACAAGAACGTTGAAGGAAAGTGAAGGCCGAATGACTCGACGAAGACGTGCTTGAACCGAAACGAAATCATCAAGTGCTCCTTCACTGGTCCGGACGTCCGGCAACGCGTGGCTATCCGCCGCGGAACGCCGGCCGGACGCGCAGTGTGACGCGGCCGGTACGACCTCTCCCGACCCCGCCAAGGATAATCAATTTTCGGAAGGTTCAGGAGGTCGGCACGCTTTGCCCGCGTGGAATCGCTGGTGGCTCGACCGGAACGCCGGTTTCGCCAGACCGGAACGCCGCGTAATTGGACCGGAACGCCGGCTTCGATGGACCGGAACGCCGGCTTCGATGGACCGGAACGCCGCGTAATTAGACCGGAACGCCGGCTGGGCCAGACACAACGCCGCGGTGGCCATCGCGGGCCGCCGCGGCCGCCGGAAAGGCCTCGAGTTGCCGCATGCTGGTCTTTCCGACGCAGACGTCGAGCATGCGGCCGAACCGCCGGAAGATGCTTTCCTGGCGATAGGGAAGGCGGTACTCGAGGCACAATTCCCGCACCTTCGGCTGAATCAGGCAGTACTGCCGCATGGGCAGGTCGGGGAAAAGATGGTGCTCGATCTGGTAGTTGAGCCAGAGGCTCATGTAATCGACGAACTCCGGTCCGCACTGGTAATTGGCGGAGCCGAGCACTGAGTTGACGTAAAACTCCTCCTTCCGACCGTAGTGGAAACGGAAGCGGTAGAGATCGTCGGCGGTATGGTTGGGCCCGATCACGAGAAAGGCGTGGGCATTCGTGATCGCTTCGGCAAGCAGTTTGTTGATCAGCACCGCCACCACAGCGGCTGTACCGAGCGGCAGAAACAGGAGCGGCACCACGCCAAAATGCCAGATGGCGTAGGGGGCGTAGCATCGCAGCCACAACTGCCGCACCGCCGGCCGACGGAAGTCGAGGACACATCCCACCGAGAGCACCGCCGCAGACTGCTGCCGCGGCTTCCGGCCGCCGACGGGGTGCAGCACGCCGAGCGAGTTGGGGGCGTAGTAGATGATTTTCCAGGTGCAGGCCACGACGGCGACGACGGCGTATTTCAGAAACACGGGAATCCGCATCTGACGGAGAAACTCCAGGTGTCTCTCCGCGACGTCAGGATCCCCATCCTCGCCGGTGTGGTAATGGTGCAGGACGTTGTGCTCGTAGTCCCAGGCCTCAGGTAGCAGCCAGTCGAACCAGTCGACATACCGCCGCCAACCGCGGGCAAAGGCATGGCTTGTGTAGCGGCGGGGAATGCCGGGCACCCTGTCATATCCGCGGTGCAGGATGTGGTGGGCGAGCAGCCAGCGGGTAAACTGCCCGAGGCTGAGGAGAAAAGCGCTGAGTGGATTGGGGATCACCCAGGCCGTGGCGTAGCCCAGAAGCGTCGCCACGCGGCCATACCGCTCGATTCGTCGCAGGTGGGCGAAGTCAGCCGGGCCGATATTGGCATGGGCTTCGGCCTTTAAGCGGTCGATGGCGGCACAGAAGCCAGTGACGTCGATACCGTCGAACTCGCCCAGCGTTGCCGTCCCTGCAGCATGTCTCATGGCCGAAGGATAGCCGGGCCGACGGACTTGTCGCAATTCCCCCGAAACGGACTCCCCGAAAGACGTATCAGGGCCACGCTCCCCGTCTCGACAAGCATGGCTGCCGCCTGAGGCGGGGCGTGCTTTTCCGTTCGCCCGAGGCAAGTGGCAGGCTGTAGAATAAGTTCCAAATGCCCGCTTGTCCGGGCCAGCCAACGGGTCGAGTGGCAGATTCCCGACCCGAGAAACATGACCCCGGACGAGTTTCGGGGCGTCCGTGATCTCATCGAACAGAAGGTGATGGGCCTGCTCGAATCCATGCAAGAGCCCGCTGCCTGAAACTGCTGTCTCAAAAAGGTATCTGAACCCGCTGAAAAACCTGTTACGAGGGCATCACGATGAACGTCCGAGAGTTTCGCCACGTGCTGGACAGTAATCCCGGCGCACAGATGCATTGGATGCTGCCGGACAAGTCTTTTGTTCCCGCTCACTATCACATCACCGAGGTCGGTCGCATTCGCAAGGACTTCGTCGATTGTGGCGGGACGGTCCGATCGACGCAGGCCTGCGTGCTTCAGGTGTGGGTGGCGACCGATGTGGACCATCGGCTGGAGACCACAAAACTGTCGATGATCATGGAAGTGGCCGGTCCACTTCTGCAAACCGACGATCTACCCGTCGAGGTCGAGTACGAGGAGGGGGTGATCTCGCAATACCCAGTCGGTGGCGTGGAAATGACGCCGGCAGGGCCGCTCTTCTATCTTGGCACCAAGCACACTGCCTGTCTGGCGCCTGAGAAATGCAAGGTGGGCGACACAGGGTGCTGCTGAATCCCGCTGAACACACCCGCATCTCCAGCCAGTGCCGGTGTCCCCCGCCATTTTCAGCAACGCGTGATTCGGTCATACTTTCGTCCTGCGATATGATTCCGCTGGGCCGATCTGGACGGTTTGCCGCGAACGGCTTTTCCTTGTGACACGCAGTGCAACCCTCTTTGGGAAACTTTTGCCATGCTCGATCAAACACGAACGCAATTTGCATCAACCATCCGTTCCCGACGGACCATCCTGTCGATGGCCGTTGCCGCCTTGACCCTGACACACCTTGGACTTGGAGAATCGACCGTGACCGCCGCCGACAACAAAAACCCCCGTTGTTTCATGGACATCAGCATCGGAGACAAGCCGGCCGGCCGCGTTGTCATCGAACTTCGCGCCGACGTGGTGCCGAAGACGGCTGAGAATTTTCGTGCCCTCTGCACCGGGGAAAAGGGTTTTGGCTACAAGGGCTCCTCCTTTCACCGTGTGATCACCGAGTTCATGTGCCAGGGAGGAGACTTCACCAACCACAATGGCACGGGCGGAAAGTCCATCTATGGAGAGAAGTTTGCAGACGAAAACTTCCAGCTGAAGCACACCGGCGCGGGCGTGTTGAGCATGGCCAATGCCGGCCCCAACACCAACGGTTCCCAGTTCTTTCTGTGCACCGTTTCCACGCCGTGGCTCGATGGCAAGCATGTTGTTTTCGGCAACGTTGTCGAGGGAATGGATGTCGTCAAGGCGATCGAGAAGGTGGGTTCCTCTGCCGGGAAGACAAGCGCCAAGGTGGTGATCACCGACTGTGGCGAGGTCAAGTAGGAAGGCCCTTGGGGCGTTTTCGCGGGAATCGGTGGTGCCGGCGGTGCGGCACCACCGATCCCCTGCGGTCGAGGCGGGTGTGTTCTGGGGGCGAATGCGCACGGTATGACCCGTGCTGCGGGGTTTGTGGCTGGCCAGGGGGTTCTGTTTTGCTCGTGGGAAGCCGCTCCGTCTTCTGCGACGGCTTATCCGCCATCTGGAAAAAATCTAGAAACACTGATTGACGTGTCGTGATATTCCGATATATATAGGGGTGAGTCAGCGGCAGTGGTGATGGGACAGGCCGTCGGCAGGGAACGCCCATTTTCACTCCCTAATCCCACAGCCCCCGGAGAGCCCAGCCATGAAGATTCAACAGTACTACCTCGCTTGTCTGTCCCATGCGTCGTACATGATTACCGACGAGAAGACGAAGACAGCTGCTGTCGTCGATCCGCAACGCGACATCGACCAGTATGTGGCTGATGCCAAAGCGGGTGGCTATTCGATCAAACATGTGTTTCTCACCCATTTTCATGCCGACTTCATCGCCGGACACATCGAACTCCGGAACAAGGCGGGAGCCACCATTCATCTCGGACGTCGGGCCGAGGCCGAGTTTGAATGCGTCCCCATGAAGGACGGCGATACGGTCGAATTCGGTGACGTCAAACTCAAGATCATGGAAACGCCGGGACATACGCCGGAGGGCATTTCGATCCTCGTGTACGACCTCGCCTCAAGCCCGCAAGAGCCACTCGCCGTGCTCACCGGTGACACGCTGTTTATCGGCGACGTCGGTCGGCCCGACCTCTTGGCAAGCATCGGCGTCACGGCCGATGAACTCGCCGACATGCTCTATGACAGCATCACCAATAAGCTGATGAAACTGCCCGATGCCACGCTCGTCTACCCGGCTCACGGTGCCGGCAGCATGTGCGGCAAGAGCCTGTCGAAGGAGACGGTTTCGACGATCGGTGAGCAGAAGAAGTTCAACTACGCGCTCCAACCGATGAGTCGGGAGGACTTCAAAGCAATCGTGACCGCCGATCAGCCGGAGGCCCCCGACTACTTTGTGCACGACGCGATCCTCAATCGCAAGGAGCGGGCGTCGCTCGAGGATGCGATGAAGACGACGCTCAAGCCGTTGTCGCTCGACGAGGTATTGGCGATGCGGAAGGCCGGCGGCCAGATTCTCGACGTTCGCGATGGCATCGACTTCGAAGGAGGGCATTTGGAGGGTGGCCTCAATATTGCCCTGTCGGGCAAGTACGCCACATGGGCCGGATCGATGCTCTCCCACGACAAGCCGATCGTGGTGATCGCAGAAGAAGGCGGGGAAGAGGAGGCGGTGATGCGGCTTGGCCGTATCGGCTTCGATAATGTCGGCGGCTACCTGGCTGGGGGCATGAATGCCCTGGCCAACCGCGACGATCTCGTTGAACGCACCCAGCGGATCACGGCGCCAGCCCTCGGCGAATGGCTCGACGGTTTGCGATCGGATGCAGGCCCGACGCCCACCATCATCGATGTCCGCAGTGAGGCGGAATACGCTGGTGGCCACATCGCCGGGAGCAGGAACATCCCTCTGACCCATCTGGACGAGCGGTTTGGAGAGATTCCCCTCGGGAAGCCGATCGTCGTGCATTGCGAGGGCGGATACCGCTCGGCGATCGCCGCCAGCCTGCTCCAGCAACTTGGTCGCAAGGATGTCCACGACATGGTGGGCGGCTTCAAGGCATGGTTGGCTACGAAGCGGCCGGCATGATGGCTGCACCCCTGCACGACCTGCTCCTGGCCATCGTCGCCCCATTCCCTCCTGCCGCGTTGGCGGGGGGTGTGGTGGGCCTGTCGCTCGGCCTCACCGGTGGCGGCGGCGCGATCTTTGCGGTGCCGCTGCTTGTCTACGGCCTCGGTGTAGAGCCGAGAACTGCCGTCAGCATTTCGTTGGTCACGGTGGCGGCGACCGCGATGGTCGGGGCTATCGAACGCGCTCGCTATGGGCAGGTGGAACTGTCCACAGGTCTTCTCTTCGCAGCCGCCGGGATGGTTGCCACCCCACTGGGGAGTTGGCTGGGAACGCTGCTGCCGGACTCGTTTCTCCTCGCGTCATTCGCCGGGCTGATGCTCCTGATCGCGGCTCGGATGTGGATCAAGGCATCTGATCCATCCGAGCGGGCATCGCCCGCCACGCTTGATGCCGGGAGTGGTCCGGCCTGCCGACGGGATCCCGAAGGAAAGCTTCGGATGACGAGTCGGTGCGCCAGCATTCTGCTGATGACAGGCCTGGCCGTCGGCCTGCTCTCCGGCCTGTTCGGTGTCGGGGGCGGTTTTCTGATCGTGCCGGCGCTTGTCACCTTCGCCTCGATGGGCGTGCCGCGTGCGGTTGGTACGTCGCTCTTCGTCATGACGCTCGTGGGTGTTGCGGGGGTGGCCAGCCAGATGGCCGCGGGGCGAACCGTCCCGCTCGATATTGCCGGCGGCTTTGTGACCGGAAGTATTCCAGGGCTTTTCGTCGGATCCTTTCTCGGCCGCCGGCTCACTGGCCCGCTCCTGGCGAAGCTTTTTGCAGTCGCAATCATGCTCGTGGCGGCATTCATCATCGTGAAGACCCTGCTTGGCCTCTGATTTCTATCACCACCCCGACCCGAGGACTTTTCCACCATGAACCACTTCCGTGCCTGCTCGCCAGTTGTTGGTATCGCCATCGTTGTCGCCGCGGGGCTGAGTTTTTCGTGTCCCGCGGCGGAGCCGATCGCCGGGTTGCCCCCGCTCCAGTTTCCACAGATTGCACACTACGGCTCGGTGGTCGCACTGCCGGATGCCGGGGAGCGGATCCGCGCCGGCGGCAAGGTCTACTTTGACACGACGGCGGCCGCCCCGGCCGGCAAGCCGAACCGGGGGCTGGAGAGCGCGGCCCGTCTCGTCAATCTCGCCGCACTCGATGGCGTGGCGGAATCACGGCCGCAGATTGCCGTGATTCTCCATTTCAATGCGACGGCCGCAGCCTTGACGGATGAAGCCCACGCGAAATCGGCTGCGGGTGGCGTCAATCCGAATCGCGAACTGGTCGAGAAGCTCATTTCCAATGGAGTGGAGGTATGGGTATGCGGCCAGTCGGTGATCCGGGGTGGCAGCCCGCTGTCGGATGTCATGCCGGGCATCCGTATCGCCCAATCGGCAATGACCTTCAACATCAACCGTCCCGCCGACGGCTGGATTGCAATTGGTATCTACTGACCGGATGTGACAGCGCCGACCTGCTCAGACGCGGCCCCGCAACATGCCATACCAATACAGGCGGGGCAGCACCTGTGTCTTCAGAAGCCACATGCTGTAGCGTTCCTTCGACTGATCAATCGGGAACGATTCTTTGGGGTTGTTGTCGTAGTCGAACTCGGCGAGCACCATCCGGCCATAGCCTGTGACGACGGGGCACGATGTGTAGCCGTCATACACGGCATCGGTCGCAGCCCCCTGCATGGCGGCGCACAGGTTGTGGACCAGCACTGGGGCCTGTTTCCGAACCGCGGCGCCTGTCTTCGACGTGGGCAGGCCGGCAGCGTCTCCGACCGCAAAGACGTTGGGATAGTGCGGATGACGGAGTGTGTGCTTGTCGGCGGCACACCAGCCCGCCTCGTTGGCGAGCGGGCTGCGCTTGATCACGTCCGGAGCGCTCATGGGAGGCGTGACATGCACCATGTCATAGGGCACGACGGTCTGCTCGAGCGTGTCGAGATTCTCGACCACCGCCTCGTGGGCCTCGGGACGGATTTCGACGAGATTCTGCCTGAAGCGGGCGTCAATGCCCTTGCGGGCGACGACGGCCTCGAGTGTTTTGCGGTATTTCTCGACAGAGAAAATAGCTTTTTGTGGTGAGGCAAAAATGATCTGTGTACGGTCTCGTACACCGGAACGACGAAACGCGTCGTCGGCGAGGTACATGATTTTCTGGGGCGCTCCCCCGCACTTTACGGCCGTGTTGGGAACCGTGAAAAGGGCGGTGCCGCCTTTGAAGGACCGAATCGTCTCCCACGTGTAGGCGACGTGCTGAAATGAGTAATTGCTACAGATTCCTTGGGTTCCAATCCCCTCGGCAAGGCCAGGAATCGCTGTCCAGTCGATTTGGATCCCGAGCGCGACGACCAGCCAGTCATACGTCAGGCGACGTCCCCCGCTGGTCGTCACTGCCTGCTCGTCGGGCAGGATCTCATGGACTCGTTCACGAATCCAATCGACGCCTCGGGGGATAAAATCTTTTTCGCGGCGACGGCTGGCCTCGGCGCTGAACACGCCGGCTCCAACGAGCGTCCAAAGAGGCTGGTAAAAGTGGCTCTCGGAGGGTTCGACCAGGCCGATATCGAGATTCGGGTTGGTCCGCCGCAGTTGGGCGGCCACGGTGATTCCGGCGGTGCCGCCTCCGAGAATGAGAACGCGGTAATGATCTGGCATGGCTCGCGTTCCCACTCGTGATTCACCGTCCTCCAGCGATATTATATCGTAGAATTGCGATATGTCAACCTATCGGGCCGTAGAGTGGCCCGGCAGCCGTCTCCATCGCAGGGACATTCGGGAGCGGGGCTCTACGCCGCTGCAGCCGCATGCGGGGAAAACTCCACCGATCGTCGAGCTAAAGCCGATCCTGACGCGCCGTGTCTCTGCTCACGTGGCGGCAAGTTTTTAACTTGTCCGAGTGCTGGAGAGGGTGACACGAAAAAGCCCCGCCCTGTAGGCGCTCCGTCGAGTTTGGTAATCTCCGCCGCTTCTTCGCGCTCGGTCTCGCCGAGGCCAGACCCATCCGCGCCCCCTACGGCAATTCATCAGGATGGACCGAGCGGGAGCGGCGACGCAATTCGATACTCTATCTTTGAAAGGAAGCGCACTTCCGTGAGGGTCATGGTCACCGGCGGGGCCGGTTTTCTCGGGGGCCACGTGGTCGCCGAACTGCTTGCTGCCGGCCACGAGGTGGTGGTCTTTGACTGCCTCCCGGCCTGCGGCGAACGCGTCCGGGGCGCGTCCATGGTCCTCGGCGACCTCTTGGATCTGCCGCATCTCACGACCGCGACCCAGCGGATCGACGGAATCTGCCACCTCGGTGGGGTGGGCGATGTCTACCTCGCCGCCACCCAACCTGCCACCGCGGCGGCGGCCAACATCGTTGGAACGGCGAACGTGGCGGAAGCAGCCCGGTGCAACGGCGTGCGGAGGGTCGTCTATGCGAGCACCTGGGAGGTGTATGGCAAGCCGGAGCAGAAGACTGTTTGCGAGACACATCCGTGTGCTCCCGATCACCCCTACAACATCACCAAGCATGCGGGCGAGTCGATGGCCCTGGCCTCCGACAGGCTGATGGATGTACCGACCGTCGCCTTGCGACTTGGGACCGCATTCGGCGCCGGAATGCGTCCAAATTCGGTATTTTCCCGGTTTATCGCGATGGCCTGCCGCGGTGGGCCAATCCTCATTCAGGGGACTGGACTTCAGAGCCGTCAGTTCACTCACGCACGGGACATCGCCCGGGGATTCCGACTCGCACTCGAGTCCGACGTCCGTGGCCGCGCCGTCAATATGGTGGCACACGAGAGCGTATCGATCCGGCAACTCGCCGAGATGGTGGCAGCCCGGTATCCGACTGCCATCGAATACGTCGATGCCCGGGTGGGTGACGTCCATTCAGCCGTGGTCGATTCCAGCCTGGCGTGGGAACTGTTCGGCTGGAAGGCCGAAGTGCTGTTTCGTGAGGGTTTGGAAGAGCTTTTCAACGAGGTGGAGTCGACGCCCCGATGAGAGTCCGGTCGACCGCGAAACGCTCGAGGAGCGCCTCATACGAGGCGGCCATCTCTTGCTGCGAGGCGAGGAACGATATCACCCGTGTGTCAGCGGTGGTCTCCTGATCGGCTCTGCCGACGAACCAGTTGAACGACTCCGGATACTCTGTCATCGAGTGTGGCGTGGTGGCGATCGCCCGATTCAGCGACGGTTGATCCGACACGATCCCGATTTGGACCGTCTGCCGCCACGATGCATGCCAGGCGGAAAAAAGGGCCGCGGCTGCGGACGTGTCTGATGCCTGGAAGATCCCGCCGCTGAAGTAACGAGCGGTCGGCGGCCATCCCAGGCGGATGTAAAAGGGTCTCAGCCAGGTAGGGAAGAATCCGGGGGCATCAGGGAAAAAACGGTCGATGGTGAATCCCACATCGTTTGGGTTTCCGAACAGTTCGTCCAACGGACCGCAGACGAGCGTGTCTGCGTCGATGGAGATGAACGGCCCCTCGATCCGCTGCCGCAGCGAGGTCTTGATGTGCCGGCTGCGGTGGACGGGGCCTCCGCTCGCGTCCGGGCACTCGATCAAACGGTCAAAGAGATCTGGGAAAGGGTGCCTGGTATCGCGAACGGCCGCGTAGATGTGCTGGTCACACGCACATACGACCGAAGCCATCGGATGGAATCTGCGGAGCGAGTGAATCGACAGGCATGCACCGTCCACGTACCGACGGGCGGAGGCTAAGGAATCGCCGGCGATGACATAGACGATCTGCTGACGGACTGGCGTCACGGAACCGCTCATCGATCGTGCCCCGTTCCAACGGGCTCTGGTGAAGGGAGTGAAAGAGGCGATGCATAGCGTCGACGCGTGGTCGACGGCATCCCTCCCTAAAACAAGCCCCCGGCGTGAGCCGGGGGATCGGAAGCACGGAATCCCATCGCTTACGCTCCGGGCTTGTATGCCTGTTTCCTAACATACAAGCCCCCGGCGTGAGCCGGGGGATCGGAAGCACGGAGTCCCATCGCCTACGCTCCGGGCTTATATGCCTGTTTCCCAATAAAAGCCCTCGGCGTGAGCCGGGGGATCGGGGACGTGAGCACAAACCTGCGTACCCGTGCTCTGGACTGATGATTTCGCTAGGATCTCGGTTATCAGCCGGTAAACTGAAATCGTCGGAAATCCCCTCTCGATGGATCATGCCATGTTTCGACGATGGCTTCGCACAATTGTGGCGTTTCTGCTCACGTTCAGTGGGCCAGGAGGGGGTCTCCAGAGCGTTCATGCTCAGCAGGCTGGCACCACCGCCATGCCGGCGTCCGCCACTGCCAAGCCAGCATCTGCCACTGGGGCCGAAGCCCTTCGTCAGCCCGTTGCCGGCAAGCGGCTGGCCTCAGACCATCCACTTGTGTGGGTCTTGAAGTTCGCCCGTGAAGAGCAGGCCTACCTGCAGCAGGCCGTACGCGACTTCACGTGCCGGGTCACCAAGCGTGAGCGCATCGACGGCGACTTGCAGGACTACTACTACATCGACATGCGGGTCCGCGAGCAAAAGCATGCGGACGGGCAGGTGACGCAGCCACTCAGCGTGCTGCTCGAGTTTCTCGGTCCATCCGATGTCGAAGGAAGGAAAGCTCTTTTTGTCGCCGGCAAAAATGACAACAAACTGCTGGTCCGCAAGGGCGGAAAACGTTTCGGGTACGTCGTCATCGACATCGATCCGTTTGGTGAGAGCGTCAAGCGGGAGAGCCTCATGCCGATCAACGAGATCGGGTTCTCCCATGTGCTCGATCGGACGATCAGCACTCTGGAGCAGGATGTCGTGGCCGACCCGTCCGGCGACAACACGATCGTTGAGCACATCACGACAGCGACGATCAATGGTCGCCCCTGTCAGATGCTGCGAATCACGCACCCGCTGCGGCGTGACGGCCTGCAGTTCCACAGTGCGAGCATGTCGATCGATTCCGAGTTGCACGTGCCCGTGCGGTTTGACGTGTACGACTGGCCGGAAACGCCCGGCGAGCCGCCGCCACTGACGGCGGAATTCACCTATACGAACGTGACGCTCAACGCGGATCTGGACGATGCGATCTTTGCGCCTGCCATGCTGCGCGGTCCGTGATGGCTCTGCTCTTGCCTTCGCAGGAGGGATCGATGCTGCCCGCTGACGTTACGCTCACACCTGTTCGCAAGCCCGACTTCGCACTGCTTCGAGAACTCGCCGGGACGATCTGGCGGCAGCACTACACCGGAATCGTCTCTTCCGCCCAGATCGACTTCATGGTGACAGGCCGGTTCAGCGACGAGGCCCTATGGGACCACATTCAGGCAGGCGATAGGTGGCTCATGCTGCTGCGGGTCGCGGGCGCACCCGTCGGCTATTGTGGCTATGAGATGGCGGGCCTCGACGGCGAAGTGACTGACATGGCCGCCATGAAACTCGGGCAACTCTATCTGCTCAAATCCCACCGCGGCCTGGGGCTCGGTCGGTTCATGCTCGAGCATGTGGAGGGCCAGGCTCACGAACGTGGGAGGCGAATGATCTGGCTGCAGGTCAACAGGCGGAACACAGGAGCGGTCGAGTTTTATCGGGCAGCTGGTTTTGCGGTCGTCCGCGAGGCTGTGTTCGAGATCGGTGGCGGCTTTGTGATGGACGATTTCGTGATGGCGAAAGATATACAGCCGAGTGTCGGGGCGATCGGCGATGGCATATTCGACGTCACCGACACATCCGGGCGTGGAGACTGATCAGATGGAGACCAGTGGAGCGTGGTTTGTCTGGGCGCTGTTGTCGGCTGTGTTTGCTGCGATGACGGCCATATTTGCAAAGGTCGGACTGACGGGGGTCGATTCCGATTTGGCGACCCTCGTGCGGACCGGGGTCATCGCGGTGGTGTTGGCCACATTCGTGATCGCGACTGGGAAGTGGACGAACCCGCTGACACTTCCGGCGAAAACGTTGCTGTTTCTCATGCTGTCGGGCCTCGCAACCGGGGCGTCGTGGGTCTGCTACTTCCGGGCTTTGAAAGTGGGTGAGGCTTCGAAGGTGGCCCCGGTCGACAAGCTCAGCCTTGTGCTGGTCGCCGTGTTTGCCGTGCTGTTCCTTCACGAGCGGCCATCGGGTCGTGAATGGCTCGGCATTCTTATGGTCGGCGCCGGTGTCCTGGTCTTGGCTTGGAAACGGTGACATGGAATCGCGATGGGCGTGGGTGGCAGCAAGGCTCGCGGAAATTCGCCATAAGCCTGCCATAAGCCTAAGGAATCACGAACCGAAACCGCTGCTCGCCGCACTGGAAGAAGCAGCAGGACGCGAGCGGGGTGGTCGTCGCCGTGACCCAGACGCCATTGCGGGTCTTCTTGCCGATGAGTTTCCAAGTGCCACTCGGGTCAGCGATGAGTTCGGCATGCAGCGTGGCCACGAGCGGGTCGTCAAGCTCGATATGGCAGCCGCCGCCTTTGCGACCGATTGAGAGCTGCGGTGCTTGGAGCGAAAACCTCAGGCAGTCTGGTTTCATAAAAGTCTCCGTCAGGATGGGCCAGACTTGCTCCGAGTCGGCCTGCTGATCGAGCCTAATCGTGTCTTCGCTGAGTGGCTCCGACTTCTTCGCCACGGGCTTCTCAATACGAAACCGACGTGAGCCGAGAATCATGATGGTGTCGTCGGCAAGCACTGCACTGCCGACCCGCACAAACGTACCGTTGACGCTGCCGAGATTATGGAGCGTCCATTGCCGGTGGCCGCCGATGTTTTTCATCCTGATTTCGGCGTGACGGCTCGACATCGCATCGTCGTTTGGGATGACCAGATCCCCGCTGGTGCGGCCGATCACAAAGGAGTCTTTACGGATACGGATCTGCTCACCCTCGTCGATCGAGCCGTCATCAAGCACGGTGAGGATTGGCACTACCCTGCGTAACGGGCGGTAGGTCTCTTCGGTGGCCACCAAGAGTTCCGGGATCTGGTGGCTTCCGGTCACTGGGCCATTGAGGATCTTGAGGATCTCAAAGGTCTCGATCGTGTTGTGGGCCATGCGATTGGGGTCGGTCGGACCGGGGGAGGCATTGTTGTTCTTCATAGGTATTCGCCTCGGAATGCGTCTCGCCGCCACGATTCCTACTCGGGATAACGGGCAACCGTTTTCAAAGGCCGCTGGCGAGCAAAAGCATACCCTCCGTCCGAGGGTAGACCACCCCGGGAGCAGCCGATCGTCAGGCCCTTGCCAACGATGGGGCTCCCCTGACTTGACGCTGCCCCCAACTTGGTACCAGCCGCGTTGTTAGCCATGCAGGGCCGGTAGCTGGGCATGCCCAGTTGCTGGCAGCGCCGTTTGGCCGGGCTGCCCCTTTGATCTGCTTGCGCTTGGAAGTCGGAACCTTTTTCATTTACCATGGAGGGTATGGAAGACTCGCGATCTTTTCCCCCACTTCGTCCCAGTATCAGTCATGCCGCCTCGCGGCAGGCTGAGATCGACCGTATCCGCCGAATGACGGTCGAAGAGCGGGTCAAAGCAGCGCTGGGGATGGCTGCGAGATTCGCGGCGTTGCGTCCGTCGCCCCGCGAGGCATGATCCATGAGCGATCCCGAGGAGGTTATTCGGGCCGCGGAAGAGGTCGCCGGTATTCTCGAATCACGGGGCGTTGGGGCGATGGTCATCGGCGCCATCGCGTTGGCGGCACACGGGTATGTGCGGTTTACCGAGGATCTTGATCTCGGCGTGAACACCGATCTTGGCACGCTGCGACAGGCCGCCGACGCGCTGCGGAAGGCGGGCTTCGAGGTCGAGCTTCGAGAGCCAGACGGACAGGATCCGCTCGGCGGTGTTGTCGACGTGCGCGGCCCATTCGGCCTCGTCCAGATCGTGAACTACGGCGGCCGGTTTCCGGCGGTTATCGAAGGCGGACTTGCGGCGGCCGATACGGTCATCCGTCCCGGAAGCGGCCTGAGGATCGTGCCTCTTCCACACTTGGTTGCGCTCAAGCTCTACGCCGGAGGCACGAAGTCTCGTGCGGACATCGTCGAGCTCCTCGGCCGCAACCCCGACGCCGACATGGCCGCAATACGCCACCTCTGCCAGAACTGGCGGCTGTCCGGCCTCGACCCGCTCATTGAAGAGGCCACGGGCGGCTCGTAAGGCGACTCCGGAGCCGCCCCAAATTGGGCGGGGACAGGGACCAAATAAACGCAGTTGACGCTGCCCCCAACTTGGTACCAGCTGAGTTGTTAGCCATGCAGGGTCGGTAGCTGGGCATGCCCAGCTACCGGCCGCGTCAACTCCGACGGCGTGCGAATCTATGAGCCGTTCCGCGGCTGGCGGCAGTGGCACCCCTGGCCATCGCCCCGGGGGGAGGGGGGCTGGTCAGGAGGGACCGTTTCACGGCGTTTCCGCGTCGATCGCTGACTCGGACGTGCGGGCCGACTGCGTTGATGCACGGTCGACCAAATCGACAGGTGTCGGTATGTTTGCGTCGTTTCGCCGTCGGCTCTAGGCTCGTGCCGAAGTTCATTCCGTGGATGACCGATAGGTTTCAGCCCGTGAGCATATGAGGCAGCGATGCGATTTCAGTTC
>JBIIFB010000146.1:0-9884 GCA_044237545.1 Pirellulales bacterium | reverse complement strand
CAAGACTGTTGAACACCTAGAAAAACAAGAAAACCTAGAGAGAGTGGAAATCGTTGAATCCGGCATGGAACGGTATCTATCGCTGCGGCCCGAGCAGGATCCGGATCTTGTCCGGCGTCGGTTCCGCAGCGGGCAGCGGTGCATCGCGGTCATCCGCGACGATCGTGTTGTTGGCGCGAGCTGGATGGCCACCGGCCCAGTTGAGGTCGCCTTTCTGCATGCCATGCTCCAGGTCAGTCCCGGCACGATCTACATCCACGACGCGTTCGTGGATCCCCGGTATCGCGGGCATGGAATCTCGCCCGCGCTGACCGAGGCAATCCGGCGGATCGCCGGCCAGACAGGCGGTCACACCCTCCTTGGCGGTGTCTTTCCCGCCAACAGGCCGGCCATGCGGGCGCATGCCAAGAGTGGATTCAAGCCGGCCGGGGAAATCGGCTCGATCAGGATCGGCCCTTGGCGGCGGTGCTATGCACGCACGAAGCTTCCGCTCCGGATCTGCCCGCTGGCCTGAGAGGCCGTCACCGCCTGCGGTCACACGCGGCTGCGGCGTCCCCACGGCGGCTGTGCGACGGGGTCCGCTCGCGCCAACACGGGGCAGTCGGCACACCGCACGACCTTGAGGCCACAGACTTCCAGGCCGCAGCGCACGGTCTGGCCGAGCAGCCCCAACGACACGCGGTCCAACCGCTGCGTGTCGGGCCCCTTCACCAGCACCACGTCGCCGGGCCGGACGCGGGCCCGCACAAGTTCGATCGCCCGCGCCACGCTCCGTCCGGCGTCATCGAACTGGTCCCTGGTGAACCCTGCGCTCCGCACGCCTACGGCGTAGCGGTCGGCTCCGCCGCCGAGGAAGACCGCATACGTCGCCGTGCGGGCGATTTGGGCGCCGATCTCGCGGTAGATGGGGCCCATGCTGCCGGGTGGCTCCGAAACGTCCCCCATCACGACCATCTTGCGTGCCACGGGAATGGCGGCGAGCGTATCGAGCGCCGCATGCACGGTTTCAATCGCCGATTTGAAGTCGTCACGGAGCACATACACTCCATCCTCGCCGCGGACGAGCTGCATGCGACCGGGTGTTGGTGGGACGGCCGCCAGCCGCTCCACAATCGTGCCCACAGGGATGTCCCGCTCCAGTCCGACGGCAATGGCGGCAAGCGCCGGATAGACCATGTGCCGACCAAACCATGGCACGCAGACCGCGTGCGTCCCCTCGGGTGTCTCCACTTCGAGCCGCATGCCGTTGGGCCAGTCCAGCTCGGCCGAGACCGCACGCACGTCGCAGCCGGCGGAGAAGCCGAACGTCACGACACGCGCCGCCGTCCGCGTCCGCATCCACAGGACATTGGGATCATCGCCGTTGAGCACGGCAAGACCGTCGGCGGGCAGTACGGCGGCCATCATCGACTTCTCTTCGCGGGTCACCTCGAGGGTGCCGAGCGAGCGGTGGTGTTCGCTGCCCACGCCCGTGACCACGACGATATCCGGACGTACAGCGTTCGCATACGGCTGCATCTGTCCCGGCCGGTCGATGCCCACCTCCATGACGGCGTAGCGGCGGAACGGATGCATCCGGAAGACGCCGAGCGCGACGTCCGAAAGCGCGTTGGACGCCGCAAGGGAGGCGGGGTCCAGGCCGAGCACGGCGGCAACCGCGCGGGTGGTGGACGTCTTGGCGTAGGAGCCCACCACGGCGACCGTCGTCGTGCGGCGGCCGAGAAGGCGGCGGTGCGCTCCCGCGAGGGGCCGCAGGACCGGCCACGCGGTGTTGAAAACGCTCTTCGCGAATTCCAGCCGGCCGACCGGGGAGCGAAGCAGCGCCGGGATGTCGCTAGCTCGATAACGCATGGTTGAGCATCTCCGGGGACCGCTCCAGAAACAGCGCAGCCCAGACCTGCAGGCTCAGGACAAGCATCAGGAGTTCCCCGTTGTTGCCGCGAGCCTCGCTCTGCTGCCGCAAGAGCCGTTGCACCCGCGCCGGTTCGAAGAAGCCGGCCCGGCGCAATCCGGAGTCGGACAGCAGCTCCGCCGCGAACGGGGGAAGCGGTTCCCGGAACCACTCGTTGATGGGCCCCGACATGGGCCGCTTGCGGCTCCGGAGGACCGCCGCGGGCACGGTGTCTTTGACGGCCTGTCTGAGCACGTGCTTCTCCCGGAGGCCTCGCAGCTTGATGCGCGGCGGAATCCGGGCGGCAAGCTCGCACAGCTCGTGGTCGAGGAACGGCACACGTGCCTCTACGGAGTGGGCCATGGTGGATCGGTCGAGGGATTGCACGATGGAGGCGGGCAGCCGCACGGTCTGGTCAAGATACTCGAGCTGGCAGTGCGGATCCCAGTCCGCGAATGCGTCAGGGAGCCGGACGGGCACGGCAGGCTGCGGCGCGGCGAGCACCTCCCGCCAGCCGTCGGTGAACAGATCAATCGGCGCCAGGCTGCCGCGGGTACGGCCAGGCCGTTTCTGGAGCCAGGCGGCAAAGCGGATGTCGCTGCTCTGCGGCCATTCCGCAAGGACGGCGGCCGCGCCGGGCCACCGGTCACGCATCACGGCATTCCGCCCGACCGCGCGGAGCGCTCCGGCCGGCAGAATGTCCGCCATGCGAAGCAGCTTGTCGGCGCGATACCACGAGTACCCGCCGAGGATCTCGTCCGAGCCCTCACCCGTGAGCACGGTCTTCACATGCCGGACGGTCTCACGGGCCAGCAACATCCGTATGAGCGTGATGCCGAGCATGTCCGGCGTTTCCGCGAACCACACGGCCGCCGGAACGCCCGTCAGCACGCCGGCCTCGCACCACACCGGCTCCCACGCGCATGCGTCGGGTGTTGGCGCAATGCCGTCGGCGCGGAACTCGTCGAAGTCTGGCGACCGGAAGCGGAGCGAGAATGCCCGCACGGGCTGCGAGACGTGACGCCTCATGGCGGCGAGTACGGCATTCGAGTCGACGCCACCGCTGAGCCACGTGCCAACGGGAACTTCGCTGCGGAGGTGGACCGCCACGGTCTCGTCGAGTTTGGCGCGGAACGCGCCGGCCCAGTCCTCCGGGCTTGTGCGGACGTCGTATGCCGAGCGGTGGGGGAAGGAAGGCTCCCAGTACCTGTCGAGATGGAGGCGTCCGTTCTCGTACACCAGGGAATGCCCGGGCGGCACCTGCCGGATTCCCTCAAACAGCGTGGCCTCGCCGGGCACGAACCCATACTGGATGAGGCGGGCCAGTGAGGCGGCATCGATCTTTCGCGCTGCGGCGGGATGCTGAAAGATGGCCTTGGCTTCGGAGGCGAACAGGAACGCGTCGCCCGTGTCGGACCAGCAGAGCGGCTTGATCCCGAACCGGTCGCGGGCCAGGACGAGCCGTCGCCGCGGCGCGTCGAGCAGGGCGAAAGCGAACATGCCGCGCAGCCGGGACAAAGACTGCGTGCCATGCTGCTCGAAAAGGTGCAGGATCACCTCCGCGTCGGAGTCGGTGCGGAAACGGTGGCCGGCCTGCTCCAGCTCGCGGCGCAGCTCGATGTGGTTATAGATCTCCCCGTTGCAGACGAGCGCCAGCGTGCGATCCTCGTTCCAGATGGGCTGCTCGCCATTGGCGAGGCCAATGATCGCGAGACGTTGGAAGCCGAGCCCGTATCCGGGGCCGACGGCCAGGCCGCGGCTGTCGGGGCCTCGATGCCGGAGTGCTTCGCACATCGCACACAGCGTCGCCTCATCCGGAACGCAGTCCGGCGAGCTGGGCACGATTCCGCAGATTCCGCACACGCTTTGGGCTCCGACCATACCGCAGTCTGTATGCCACGCAGTCAACGGTAGCAGCGTGGGACAGGTAAGTCAGCACCCTGGCGTGAATACCCGATGCACACTCGCTTCTGTCTGAGAACGTCATTCGGGGGCACCGATAGATCATTACGCTCAGGGCTTGTATCAACCCTCCCAATAAAAGCCCCCGGCGTAAGCCGGGGGATCGGGATGAGGTTTTTGGAACAACTGCTCCGCCAGGCAGACGAGCGTGCCAATCACTCGTCACTCTTGGCAGGCGAGGCCGATACCGATGCCCATGAGGCAGCATGTGGAGGGTTCGGGCACGGCGAACGGACGGCGGATCGCCATCGCCTGCGGCTTCCTTACCGCACCGTGCGATTGCGGCCCAGGGCAGCCCGCTCCTGCCACCGCAGTACGAGGATCGTGACGACGGTCGCCACCACGATCTGCGCCGAGAGCGCGGCTATTGGAATCCAGAGCGCCGGGTCGTAGTCGCCGAGATTCTGCCAAAAGTCAGGCACCCCCGGGCCCTCACTCCGGCAGCCGCGATGGGCCCAGTAGAGCGGCGAAAAGAGCATGGCGAGGATTTTGAGCAGCCCGCCCGTGATCGGCAGGATCGTTGCTCCGAGCAGGATCTGGGGCGTGATCAGGAGCGGCACCGCGAGCACCCCCTTGTCGGTTGAACGGACACAGGCCGAGACGATCAGGCCGATCGTCGCGCAGGCGACGGCTGCGAGCCAGTTGTAGGTGCCAGAGATGAACGGCCCGCGACGATAGATCGCGGCGGGCGCGTCGCCGCCGAACGCCTCGCGGAGCAGGAGTCCCAACTCCACGCTGGTTGTGAAGATCGCGATCTGCGCCGCGAGCACGACGGCGAGCGCCGCGACCTTGGCGATCACATAGGCGATGAACAGCAGGCCGTGCCGCCGCTCGAGGTCGAGCATCGGCCGCTCCTTGACGATCTCCCGGAATCCGGTCACGAACCCGAGGATGACCATACAGATACTCATCAGCGAGAGCCACTTAAATGTGCCACCCGGATCGATGATCTCGTGATCCGGCGCGACGGGAACCGTGTCGGTGAGGGCGTCGCGGACGAGCCTCGCAGTGGACTGCTCCCGCAGATGCTCGAGCATCTTCGGCTGACTGTCGAGAAAGACCCGGATCTGTCCGGGAATGCTGCCGTCCTGCTCGCTGACAGAGTCGGTGGCGATCGCCTGCGACACCTCACCCCACACATCTGCCAGCACCGACTTCTCGCCAGGGTCGAGAAACCGCGTCACCATGAGCGGGTCGCGGAACTTCGTGGCGGAAAAGCCGGCGAGCACGACCGCTGCGAGCACGAGCGGCAGAAGGATGTTCATGCGGAGGCCCACACGGTCGCGGATGACCGTCTCGAGCTCGCGGCAGAAGAACGTGGCGAACTGTTGAGCGAAGCCGGGAATTGAGACTGCCGCCAGAGAGGCCGCCCGCTCCGCGGTCGCGTTGACAGCCTTGTCACCAACCGTCTTGTCGGCCTTCTGGGGCTCCGTCACCCGGCGGTCTGCTGCTTCTCGTTCCTGCCAGCGGGCCGACCAGAAGCCGGGCGGCTTGTCCTCAATGGCGACGTAGACGTCGGCGAGCCGATGCACGCCGAAGTGCCCCAGGGCTTCCACGCGGGAGCCAAACCAGACCACCTCGCCGTGTCCCAGAATGAGAAGCTTGTCGGCCTTGTCGACGTTGTCGAGGTGGTGCGTGACCGCGACCACGGTCGTGCCGGCCCGGGCACGTTCGGCGAGGAGCGTCATGATCCTGGCCTCGGTGGCCGGATCGAGGCTGGACGTTGCCTCGTCGATCACGAGCAGGCCCGGGGCGGCGAGCATTTCGGCCGCCAGACTCGCCCGCTTTGTCTCGCCACCGGAGAGGGTGCCGATCGTCTCGCGCCGCACGCTGTCGAGACCGACGTCGGCGACGACCCGATCGATTGCGGCCCGCCGCTCCGTCGCCGACGCTTCTGCCGGAAGTCGCACCGCCGCTGCATAGTGGAGCGCCCGCTCCACCGGCAGGGCTTCTGGATTGACGTCCCGCTGGGGCACGTAGCCGATCGAGCCGCGGAGCGAGTCAGCTTCCCGAAACACGTCGTGCCCACCCACGAGCAGCCGGCCAGCGGTGATTTCCCGTTCGCCCAGGATCGCCCGCACGAGCGTGGTCTTGCCCGCCCCGCTGGGGCCGAGCACGCAGACAAAATCACCTGGCTTGATCCGGAAGCTCACATCCTTGAGAAGTGTCTTCCGCTCCCGGCTGTCGCGGGCATCGGGCACCGACACCGTCACGTTGTCGGCAACGACCGAGAGGCCTGTCTGTGCGGCGTGCTTCATAGGTGATCGGAGAGGGAGCAGGCGGCTGATCGTTCCACCGGAATTGGAAACGAAATTGTAGCCTTAGGCACCGTCCAACGGGCAAGATACGATCGTGTTCCGACACCCCCCACGCCGGACAATGGCTTGCCGCATGCCGCAGCGACGCACCGATCTCGACGCCCTTCGTAGCTTCGCCATGCTGCTGGGGATCGCGCTCCACGCCTCGCTCAGTTTCTTCGCGGCTCCCTGGCCCGTGCACGACACGCAGCGCAGCGATCTGCTGCCGCTCTTCCTGGTGGCGGTGCACGGCTTCCGGATGCCGCTCTTCTTCCTGCTCAGCGGCTATTTCACGATGTTCGTTTACCGCCGCCGCGGGCTCAAGAGCCTGCTCGAGCAGCGGTTCATACGGATCTTCCTGCCGCTGGTGATCGCGACCGCGACGATCGTGCCGCTCGACATGGGGATCAAGCGGTTTGCCCATCGCACGATCCGCCCGGAGCCAGCCATCGAGGAGATTCTCTCAGGCAACGAGGCCGCCGTGCGCCAAAGGCTCGCCACGCCGGGGCGGTCGAGCACAAAGACGCCTTCTACGGCCGCACGCCGCTCGCCTGGGCCACGCTGGACGGTGACCCGGCGATCGTGGCAGCGGTGCTCGATGCCGGCGCCGACGTCAATGAGCGTGATGGCAGCGGGAACACGCCCCTCCATGGAGTCGCCTACTTCGGCCACGATGCGGCGGGCCGAGTGCTCGTGGAGCGAGGGGCGGATCCACTGGCCCGGAACGTTGTCGGTCGGCTCCCGGCGGCGGTCATGGCGTTGCCAGCTGACTTCGCCGCCGAATGCGCACCGCTCTTTGGCCTGAACACGCTTCGCGTGGACGACGTGCTGCAGGGACGCGAGCGGCTCCGGGACATTCTCCCCTCGGGACCGAACGCGGAGGGCACCTTTGGCGGCCCACTCGACCGGATGACACTCGGATGGTCGCGGGCCCTGTCGTCGGAATGGCTGCGGCTGGGCGTCGGCTCGTGGTCACTCCACCCTTTCAACACGAACCTCTTCGAACACCTCTGGTTCCTGTGGTTCCTCTGCTGGCTCATCGTCATCTTCGCGATCCTCGACGTGACGGGCCTCTTGCCAACGGGCCGCGGCCGCGTGTGGTTCGTGGTGGCCTCCTGCCTGCCACAGGCGGTGATGGGCATGTCACTGGCGGGGTTCTATGGGCCTGACACGTCGCTTGGAATCCTGCCAAAGCCCCACGTGCTCGGGTATTACGCCTGCTTCTATTTTTATGGCGTCGCTACATTCGCGGCGGAGGGGATCGACACCCGATTAGGCCGGCACTGGAAGTTTCTCCTGCCGGCGGCGGCAGTGCTCTTCGTGGCCGGACTCGTGACGATGAACGATCGGCTCCTCGCCACCATCCTCCAGCCTGCCTATGCCTGGACGATGGCGCTGGGGCTTATCGGCCTGTTCTGCCGTCTGTTCCCGTATCCCCTCCCAGCGGTGTCGTGGCTGGCCGACGCGTCGTATTGGATGTATCTCGCCCACGTGCCGCTGGTGATGGCAGCCCAGCTGATCGTCCGGCAGTGGCCGCTGCCCGCAGAACTGAAGTTTGTCCTGATCCTCGCCACGGTGACGCTGCTCCTGCTTGCGAGCTACCGCTGGTGCGTGCGACACACCGTGATCGGCAGCCTGCTCAACGGGCCGCGCGATTTTCCCACGGCCAGCCCAGTTCGTCAGGTTCGTTAAGTTCGTCAGGCCCGTTAGTACCGGTGGTCGTCGGAATCGTAGTCGGGCGACAGAACGACGTTTCCCTGCGGATCGGCGACATACTTGAAGCGTTGGTCCACCAGCCGCCGGAGCAGCCGCGACCGCACGATCGTGAAGTAGAAGTTCTTGAATGAGTTGCCTTTGCCATCGAGCGGCTTCTCGGAGGCGAACATGAACATCGGCAGCAGCATCTCGTCCTTGATCGTCTCGTTGTGCCAGACGTTCTGCGGCGGATCAAACGGGTTTCGCGGATTGGCGGAGGAGTTGTCGAAGGAACACTCTGCCTCGAACCGCGTGCCGGCCGGAAACCGGCGGGGCTGCTTGAGGTCGTAGGGTGACTGCCAGTTGTAGTCCCACTGGGGCACCCGCAGGAGCAGGAGCGGCTGCTTCTCGCCCGGCAGCGTGGCCCTGAGCTCGACCCAGCGGGCCAGCTGGTGGGTATGGGGTACGACGCCCACGAAATCCGCATCCTGGGGGAGTGTCCAGCTGCCGCGGACGCGGAAGTCAGTGACGCCCGGCGGCACCACCGCAAAATCGCCAGACAGGTAGATCATGTTCATCACCTTGCGTGGCGGCTGCTTCTCGAGCCAGAGACCGATCCGGCTCGACTCGGTCTCGAGTTTTCCGGTACGGACGTAGTGCACCTGAGCCGAGAGGTCACAGCCCGCCGGGATCACCACGGCCGCATCGTCGGGGGCGACCGTCGCCCGCACCCCCGGCACGTAGCCGCTCACGAATGCGGCCCGCGGCTGCCCGTCGTCGCGGACGGGCGGCACCCGAAACCCGATGCCATGCGAATCTTGAAAGCCTCCCGCCCGGTCGTCAGGATGGCTGAAGCCGTCGCGGCCGCCATGCTCCCGCACGGCTTGCTCGGCCGTCTCCCGCGGCAGGTGGCCAACCAAAGCGTGGTGCACCACCTTGCGGTTGCCAGGCAGGAACTGGATCGCGCGGACCCGCAGATCCTCGGGCCGATTGAGCGGGAACATGATGTTGCGGTAGACATCGTTGCCGTGCGATCCCAGCTGGGTGAGCTCCGGCTGTTCGACGACGATGTCGGGTGGGCCGAGATCCTCCTGGAAGAGCGAATAGTCGGGCAGCGGCTGGAGTTGTGGAGTGTCGGCGGCGTTGCCCTCCGGCTTGCCGGCCGCCACCCACGCCCGCAGCATGGCGATTTCGACGGCAGTCGGCGGCTTCGTCCCCATGAAATCAAGGTCGCTGTCGATCTGCGCCGGCGGCATCCGTCGGGCGGCGATCTCCTCAAGGCCGAGTTCGACCCACTCGACGGCGTCGTCGTAGCTGAGAAGGCTAAACGGGCCGGCCTGGCCGGGACTGTGGCACTTCTGGCACTGAGTGTGCAGGAAGGGGAGGACATCCCTGAAGAACGTCGGTGTGTGCTTGGCCAAGGCCGAGTCACCCGACGCCGGTCGCTCCGGCCGATCGATGGGGCAGCCCGCAGCCTTGGTCCGCGGTTCGCGAATCTCGCGGCCGGCGAGAAGATCCTGGATCGCGTTGGCGAGTTCCGGCTTGGCATCGCCGGGCGTCATCACGCCGCGGATCTTGTAGCGGCTGTTGATCCGACCGGCATAGCGGATCCTGCGATCACGGTCGACGAGCACCACCTCGGGCGTGATCGTCACATCGAGCGCCGCGGCGAGCGTGAAGTCGGTGTCGAGGTGGATCGGGAACGTGATGCCGTACTCCCTGCGGTATGCCTCGACTGTGGCGGGGTCGTCACCTTCGCAGATGACGCCCACGAAGCGGATGCCCTCGCCGCCGAAATCGGCAGCCAACGCACTGAGCACGGGAGCATATTCCTGAGCGAGCGGGCAGGCGGGATGGAGAAACGCGAAGCAGACGGCCCGGCCGGCGGGACCGAGGAGATCGGCGAACGGAATGGTGCCGCCATCGTCCGCCCGCACCGCGAGACTGTCCGCCGGCAAGGGCGTCTCGGCCGCCACAGTCGGGCTGGCGACGAGGCACGACAAGACCCACAGCAAAGCACACGTTCGCATCATGCCAGT
>JBIIFB010000272.1:0-3248 GCA_044237545.1 Pirellulales bacterium | reverse complement strand
TATTTGTTCGCATGCTGAACATAGTCTTGAAATACCCGCGGATAGAGGAGCCAGGAGAGCACCTCCCGCGGCGATGCCATCCGGCCCAGGATCTCTCCCGCCTTCTGCTCCGCCGCTTTGAAGTCGGCAGGGGGCATCGACTCGCCGGGACGGCCCGTGACAATCTCTCCCTGGCGAACGATCCGTTTCACCATCTCCGGCGGGAAGCCACCCGGCGGCTGTCCCATCCGGCCTGCGAGCAGGTCGACCACCGACTCCGGAAACGCCATCTCGCGGGAATCGGAGAGGAGTTCGGAGGCCTGCATGCCGTTGGTGACCAGCAACAGGGCCAGATCGCCGACGGCCTTGCTCGTGGGCGTCACCTTGACGATGTCGCCGAGCACCTGATTCACCTCGGCATACGCGCGGCAGACATCCTCCCACCGGTCGCCGAGCCCGAGCGCCTTCGCCTGCTCGAGCAGATTCGTGAACTGTCCACCGGGCATCTCGTGGAGGTAGAGGTCGGCATCGGGTGCCTTCATGCCGCATTCAAATGCCGTGTAGTGTTCGCGGACGGCCGCCCAATAGTGGGAGAGGTGCCGCAGCGGTTCGGGATCGAGGCCCGTGTCGAGCGGCGTGTTGCGGACCGCCTCCACGATCGCGTTCATGTTCGGCTGGCTGGTCAGGCCTGCAAAACTCGCCACCGCCGCATCGACGACGCTCGCCCCAGCCTGTGCCGCCTCCAGGCAACTGGCGAGCGATGCGGCGGAGGTGTCGTGGGTGTGGAAGTGGATCGGGATGCCGATCTCGTCACGCAGCGCCTTCACCAGTCGGCCGGCGGCAAACGGCTTGCAGAGGCCGGCCATGTCCTTGATGGCGAGCATGTGGGCGCCGAGCTTCTCCAGTTCCTTGGCCAGCTTCACGTAGTAGTCGAGCGAATACTTCGTCCGCTTCGGGTCGAGGACGTCGCCGGTGTAGCAGATCGCCGCTTCGCAGATCGCCCCGCTCTCCAGCACCGCGTCGACGGCCACCCTCATGTTCGGCACCCAGTTGAGCGGATCGAAGACGCGAAACACGTCGATGCCGCTCGCGGCCGATTCCTTCACGAAGGCCTGCACGACGTTGTCGGGATAGTTGGTGTAGCCGACGGCGTTCGAGGCACGCAGCAGCATCTGAAACAGGATGTTGGGCACCCGTTCGCGGAGCTGAATCAGCCGGTCCCAGGGGCATTCCTTCAGGAATCGCATCGACGTGTCGAAGGTCGCTCCCCCCCACATCTCGAGCGAGAAGAGCCCCGGTGCCAGGTGGGCGTAGGCATCGGCGACGGCGAGCATGTCGAAAGACCGCATCCGCGTGGCGAGCAGCGACTGATGGGCGTCCCGCATCGTGGTGTCGGTGATGAAGAGCCGCTTCTGCTGCCGGAGCCAGCTGGCAAACTTCTGGGCCCCGAGTTCCTTGAGCTTCGTCCGCGTGCCAGCCACCGGCGTGGCCAGACGATCGAACTCCGGGACGGGCGCCGGATGACGGCGTGCGGCAGGTGGCCGGCCCTTGACGAGCGGGTTGCCATTCACGATCACGTCGGCCAGATACTCGAGCACACGCGTCGCCCGGTCGCGGCGGATCGGAAAATCGAAGAGCGCCGGAGTCTCATCGATGAATCGCGTCGTGCAGCGGCCGGCGAGGAAATCGGCGTGGGTGACGAGATTGATCAGGAACGGAATGTTGGTCTTCACGCCGCGGACCCGAAACTCCTGCAGGCAGCGTTCGATGTGTCCGGCCGCTTCCTCGTGCGTGAGCCCCCGCGCCGTCACCTTCACCAGCAGCGAGTCAAAATAGGGTGTGACAACCGCTCCGGAAAAGGCGGTGCCTGCATCGAGTCGGATGCCCATGCCGCTGGCCGACCGGTAGGCCGTGATCCGGCCATAATCGGGAAGGAACCGGTTCTCGGGATCCTCGGTGGTGACGCGGCACTGGATCGCCGCCCCCATCGACTTGATCCGCGACTGGTCGCCGAGGCCGATCTGTGGGTCAGAGAGCTTCCAGCCCTCGGCCACGCGGAGCTGGCGGCGGACAATGTCGATGCCGGTGATCTCCTCGGTGACGGTGTGCTCCACCTGGATCCGGGGATTGACCTCGATGAAATAAAAACGGTTCGCGTCGGTGTCGACGAGAAACTCAACGGTGCCGGCATTTTCGTAGCGGGCGGTCCGACCGATCGCGAGCGCCGCCTCGCAGATGCCCTCCCGCATGGCGGGCGTGAGATTGGGGGCGGGCGCCATCTCCACCACCTTCTGGTGCCGCCGCTGCACGGAGCAATCCCGCTCGAAAAGGTGCACGAGGTTGCCGTGCAGGTCGCCGAGCAATTGCACTTCGATATGCCGCGCACGCTGGATGAATTTCTCGACAAACACGCTCGCGCTGCCGAAGGCCGTCTTACTTTCCCGCTGCGCACTTTCGAGGGCGACGGCCAGTTCGTCCTCGCCGTGGACGACCCGCATGCCGCGGCCGCCGCCACCATGGGCCGCCTTGATGATCACGGGCCAGCCCAGTTCCTTCGCGATCTTGAGGGCGTCGTGGAAGCCGACGACCGGCTTGGAGCTGCCGGCCAGGATCGGCACGCCCGCCTGCTTGGCGAGCTCGCGGGCCGCGGTCTTGTCGCCGAGCGTTTGGAGGAGCTCCACCCGGGGGCCCACGAACACAATCCCCGCCTTCTGACAGGCGGCGGCAAAGTCTGGGTTTTCGGAGAGGAAACCATAGCCCGGATGGATCGCGTCGACACCGTGCTCCTTGGCAATCGCCACGATCGCCTCGATGTCGAGGTAGGAGCGAATCGGCTCGCCGGCCCTGCCAACGAGGTAGGACTCGTCGGCCTTGAAGCGGTGCAGGGCGAAGCGATCTTCGTGGGCGTAGATTGCCACCGTCCGCATGCCGAGTTCATGGGCGGAGCGAAACACGCGGATCGCGATTTCGCTACGGTTGGCCACCAGCAGCTTCTTGATCGGACGCATCGAAAACATTCCTCCCAAAAACGAGCCAGCAAACGAGCCAGCCAGAAACGATCCAGAGCGGGCGAAGAGACCGGTAATTCGGCCCCAATCCTACCGTGCGCTGGAATCGGCAACAGGGCACACGGGAGCGGCGGCGGCGGCGGCGGATTTCCTTTGGGGAGAGGGTTCAGGGGCCGTTGGTTTTTTGACCGGGGGCGTCCCGGACACCTTCGCTCGCTACGGCGGCTCCTCGGCAGCCTCCGAAGGTCTGGAGAGTCGTTC
>JBIIFB010000019.1:0-31031 GCA_044237545.1 Pirellulales bacterium | reverse complement strand
GAGATTCGCGATCTGCTCAAGCAGCAGGTCCGGTAAATCCCGCGAGGAATCCCGTCGCTTACGCTCAGGGCTTGTATGCCGCGTCCCATAAAAGCCCCCGGCGTAAGCCAGGGGATCGGATGCCACGCGGGGCGTTGCGTCGAACACGATGCCGACACAAACGCCCACGCTCCGGGCTTTTATGAACCCGCTCCCATAAAAGCCCCCGGCGTAAGCCGGGGGATCGGATGCCACGCGGGGCGCTGCGTCGAACACGATGCCGATCCCGTCGCTTACGCTCAGGGCTTGTATGCGGCGTCCCATAAAAGCCCCCGGCGTAAGCCGGGGGATCGGATGCCACGCGGGGCGTTGCGTCGAACACGATGCCGACACAAACGCTCACGCTCCGGGCTTGTATGAGACCAGGGCCTGGGTCGGCCCGAAGAGCGTCGTCCGGGCCACGCTCCACCAGCCCGGACGATCAAGCTGCAGGTAGGGAGAATCCGCGGGTAACGTGTCGACCAGATGCGCGTGGGCCTTCTTGAGGTTGTGGTACGGCAGCGACGGGAAGAGGTGATGCAGGGCGTGGTAGCGGATCGAAAACGGAAAGAAGAGGAGTGTGAGCGGGTCATTCCGCGTGAAGTTGCAGGAGTCCATGATGTGGTCGGCCAGATCGACCCGGCTACCGTCGCCCTCGAAATGATGGTCGGCCAGTTGCCGTAGCTGGTTGAGCAGCACCGTGGCGACCGCCAGCAGGTAGAGCATCGGAATCCTCGTCCAGTGGTTGAGACCGAAAACCACCAGCAGCGGAATCATCGCGGCCCGAAGAAAACAGGGGATTTCCGCGGCCAGAATGGCACGCCTGTCGGCTGGCGTGAGCTTCCGCTCGTAGAGCCGGTTGAACGTGAGCGAAGATGCCCGTTTGAGCGTCCATTCCCGGACCCGCGGATCGACGAATGTCAGTGGCACGAGGAGAAAACGCAGAAAAACAAGCAGCGGAAACACGAGCACATACACGGTGTAGCCCAGCAGGCTCGCCGCGTTACCAGACTCCAGGCAGTTGGCGACATATTCCGGATCTTCCGGCGTGCCGTAAAACCGCTGACTGTGATGGTCGCGGTGATGCCGGGTGAAAAACGGGCTCGGGGTGAGCGTCATCACGCCGGCCAGCAGATTCCATGCCCCCTTGAAGACCGTCATCTCGTGCTGCCCAAGATGACAGACTTCGTGAATGAGTGATCCCAGCCGATAGAGCCAAAAGGCGGCCATCGGAAAAGCCAGGAGTTGCGGCCAGGATCCAAACGGCAGCGTGAGGTAGGCGGCCGCCGCGGAATAGGCCGCGAACAGGCTCAGCAGGAAATCCGCCCAGTAGCGAGCCGGCGATACTCGGAAGAAATCCGTGTCGGCAGTGCGGATTGCATGGCGAACCTGCCGAATCCACGCCACAGAGCCATCGGCCGATTCCGCACCATCAGAGAAATCGCCGACCGCTGTTGAATCCTGCATGCCGTCCGCCTCCAGTGCCGTGCCGAATTTACGCAGTGCACCATAGTCCTCCCGCGGAGGCCAGACCATCCTGTTCCTGCCCGGCCTAGCACGGCAAGCACAGGCGGAAAAGCCGAGGAGGCTGGGCGCCAGGCGCCCAGCCTCCTCTTGTTTTCAACATGCTATGGCTGATCGCAGCAATTACTTGCAGCGACGGCAACCACGACGATGTCCACAGCCCTTCTTGCAGCCAGCACCGGCAGCGGCACCGCAGTCGCCGCAAGCCGAAGCCTCGCCACCAGCCGAACCGGCGTCACCGCAGGCGCCACAGGCACCAGCGTCACCGGCCGAACCAGCGTCACCGGCCGAACCGGCATCGCCGCAGCCACCGCAGGCGTTCTCGACAGCCACCTCAACGGCGACAGTCACGCACTTCTGCACGGGCACTTCCTTCGTGACCTGGTGCGGGACGCGGACCGTGTAGGTCGACGTCTTCGTCTCAGGCACGCAGTCGTACATCGTGACCGAGTAGCTCTCGGTCTTCTGCTGCGGAACCATGACCGTGTAGGAAACTTCCTTCGTCATGGTCTCGGGCACGCAACGGGTCACCTGGTACTCCCGAGTCTTCGACTCGGTGCGGTACTTCGTGACATTGACCGAGCGGCTCTTCTGCTCCGGCACCATCTTCGTGACCGTGTAGTTGCGGGTCCGCTCTTCCGGCACCATGGTGGTGACGGTGTAGTTGCGGGTCCGCTCCTCCGAACGGTACTTCGTGACGTTGACCGAACGGGTCTTCGTCTCGGGCACCATCTTCGTCACGGTGTAGTTCCGAGTCCGCTCTTCCGAGCGGTACTTCGTCACGTCGACCATGCGGGTCTGGGTCTCGGGAACGCACTTGGTGACCGTGTAGTTCCGAGTCCGCTCTTCCGAACGGTACTTGGTGACGCTGACCGAACGGGTCTTCGTCTCCGGAACCATCTTCGTCACGGTGTAGTTGCGAGTCCGCTCTTCCGAGCGGTACTTCGTCACGTTCACCGAACGGGTCTTGGTCTCGGGCACGTACTTGGTCACGGTGTAGGAACGAGTCCGCTCTTCAGGGCGGCACTTCGACACCGTGTAGGTGCGGGTGCGCTCTTCGCTGCGGCACTTGTTCACGTTCACCATCCGGCTCCGCTGCTCCTGACGGCACTTGCTGACCGTGTAGGAGTAGGGAACTTCTTCGGTCGAGCACTCGTAGGTCGTGACCGGGACTTCCTTCGTTTCGCACGTCGGAACCCAGACACGCTTGCAGCACATCTTCGGGGGGCACGGGCAGCCGTTTGCGTCGTTGCCGCTCGAAGCGACCTCAACCTGCTGCGACTCCCAGTGGCCACCCTTGACCTGCACCGTCTTCGACGACTGGACCGGGACGCGCTTCTGCACGGTCCGGCTGCCGGTCATCTCCTCGGAGTAGGGCACGTTCACCGTGTAGGTCTGCTCGACCTGCTCGGTGTAAGGAACCTGCACCGTGTAGGTCGAAACCTTCTCCTCGGTGTAGGGAACCATCACCGTGTAGGTGGAGGTCTTCTCCTCCGAAACCGGCACGCTGACCGTGTAGGACTGCTCAACCGACTCGGTGTAAGGGACCTGGACCGAGTAGGTCGAGGTCTTCTCTTCCGAAACCGGCACGCTCACCGTGTAGGACTGCTCGACCTGCTCGGTGTAAGGAACCTGAACCGTGTAGGTGGAGGTCTTCTCCTCCGACACGTTCTTCATCACAGTGTAGTTCTGGGCGACCTGCTCGGTGTAAGGAACCTGGACGGTGTAGGTGGAGGTCTTCTCCTCCGACACCGGCACGTTCACCGTGTAGGACTGCTCAACCGACTCGGTGTAGGGAACCTGGACCGAGTAGGTGGAGGTCTTCTCCTCCTGCTTCGGAACCATGACGGTGTAGGTGGAGGTCTTCTCCTCCGACACCGGCACGTTCACCGTGTAGGTCTGCTCGACCGACTCGGTGTAAGGAACCTGAACCGTGTACTCAGACGTCTTGGTCTCAGTCACGTTCTTGTTGACCGTGTAGTTCACGGTCTTGGTCCGAGTCTCGGGAACCTGCACGGTGACCGTGCGGGTCCGCTCCTCGGTCCGCGGAACGCGCTTGTTGACCGTGTAGGTCCGCTCGCGGGATTCCGTGGTGTATTCAGTCGACGTGACAGACTTCATCTCGGTCACGTACTGACGCTGATACACCGTCTTGGTGCTCGGGCCACAGGCCGTCGCACCGGACTCACTACCGGCAACTGCGTTGCCGCAGCCACCTTCACAACCGCCACCGCAGCTGCCGCAGTCGGCCGCAAACGTGCTTGCACACATTGCGACGACGGCGAACGCCGAGAGGAGGATCGACAGAACTTTACGAATCACGCAAACCTCCAGAAAAAGAACAAAGGAAACGAACAGGGGGAAGACTCGAGCAGGTTGTTTTCAAACGCGTCCGGGTTTCGGTCGGTCGAAGAGACCTTTCTCTTGGCACGACCGAAACAGCTCGGCCGCCTGATAAGCTGGATAGATTACGTCGACTAAACGGGCTTGCAAGTGCCTGCGGCCACAAAACCCACGGTTTTTTGAAAATGGAGATTTTGCCCGTATTTTCAGGGGCAAAACCCACCTTCTCTCGGCCGCGGAGGCCTCGGCGCGACGCACGCTCAGCCGAGACACTCCGCGGAAAACCGCCAAAACACCGATTCACGACCACTCACAGGGGCCTTACGGCACCGAAACGACCAGGCCATTGGCGGCAGAAGCCCGAAAAACCCAGGCAGTCGTCCGAGGCCGTAACGGGAGGGTGTTCATTTGGATAGTTCGTGCAGCAGCGGCCGCATGATGGCCGCCCGCCGGGAGTTTCCGATCGTGCTGGGATGCTGCCGATCGTCGAGAAAACACTCCACAGCCGGCCGGCCTTCCCCATCGAGCAACGCGGCGTTGGCGTCGATGTAGGAAAGCCCAGAACCGCTCCCCTGAGATTCGACAAACTCACGGACCGCGGCATTCGCCTCCTGCTGTCGATCCCATTGCTCCCAACGCAGAATGCTCGGCGCGATCGCCAGAAACGCGACCCGCAGTTCCGGCTGATCACGCCGCAGATTTTCCGCAACCGCCGCGAAGGCCGTGCGAACATCGCCGGCAGTTGACCCGTTGGCGATGTCGTTACTGCCCGCCGAAACGACGACAACGCGTGGCCGCGTGGCCGCCACCAGCCGCGATGCGATCGGGGCCAACTCCGAGAGCCTCGCCCCTCCCAGGCCGCGATTGATTGGATTCAGCGATGCAAAGTCATCTGCCATGGTCGTCCACATGCGAATATTCGATGAGCCCAGAAACACAACGCCTCCCTGCGCCGGCGGCTGATCCCGATCGGCCTGCTCGAAGTCGGCGATCTCCTTTTCCCACCGCTCGTTCGGAACGACGGCAGCCGTCGCTGCGGGACTTGGTTGCACCGCCGCCGGACTTGGTTGCACCGCTGCGGGACTCGGTTGCACGGCCGCGGGACTCGGTTGCACCGCCGCCTGCTTCGCGAGCGGCTTCGCAAAGACACGATTCCAGTCTGACGCCATGCTGACCACATTCCAGCCGTATTCTTTCGCCGCCTCGAGAGAGTCGTTCGACGCTTCGCCGTAGGCCATTTCCCGGTCGGCATCGTCGTGCAACACAAGCAGCTGCAGGCTGGGATGGCGGCTCGACTGCGACCACCGCAGCATCTCGATGTCACCGGTCGTGCCCACATTGCCGGCGGCAAAGATCGGCCGCCGGCCCACGTGTTCACCGATACTGACCGGCTTCCGCTCTTCGTCATTGAGCACATGGAGGCTTGGCATCACCACGAGCTCCAGCCCTCGCACGGAGCTGCCGTCGGCGGCGCGTGCCTCGACCTCGACCTCCCGCATCTCCGAGACGGGCCGCGAGGCGATGACATGCTCGGGGCCGATCCCATACCAGGCCTCGGCCGCCGGCCGCATGAAGTGAACGCCGCTGCCTGAGCAGATCCAGACCGAAAAGTCGTGGCTCCGCAGCAGGGCCATCAGTTCCTGCATCGGCTGGTATGTAACGTCTGCGTAGGGCACGTCGAACACCGGATGCCGGGCCGTTGCCAGGAAGCTTCGCGTGTCGTCTTCGAGCCGCTCCTCCGGAATTCCGGCAAGCGTGGTGAACATCACGTCGAGCAAATACTTCTTCCCGAGACGCCGAATGAATTCGATGTCGCCCGTCAGCAGGGTGGTGAACGGCTCCTCATGGGCAAGCTCCGGCTGGCGGGCCGCCAGTGCCTTGACTCGGTCGAGCAGAAACATGCCGTGCACGATCGGTTTCTCGCAGACAAGGGTTCCGTCGTTATCAAACACGGCCACCCGCTCCGGCACGGGCACAAAGGTGGGGCCGCCAGGCCGTGTCACCGCGTCGACGAAGTCGAGGATCGCCTGCTTTGTGGCCCCGTCGTTCCAGCTCGGCAGCTGGTCAATCGTGACTGCCTTCGCTGCGGGAGCCGAGGCCGGCTGCGAAGCGGCCGAACCAAATGCTGAACCAGCAACCGAACCAGCGGCCGACCCTGTGTTCGCACCGGCGGCTGGCAATACGGCACTCCCCGATCGAGCCACCTCCTTCGCCGCACCCGCAGGCCGAAGCGCGGGGTCGGGGGAGAGCCCAAACCAGAGCACGGCCCCCGTGAGTGCTGCCAGGGCCACTGCCGGCAGGAGAATCCCCGAGCCGGAAGACGGCGGCTCGCGACGGGATGGATCCCTGTCAGCGGCCGAATCGGGATGCGTTTGGATCGTCATGGGTTGCTCCTGCGTTGTTGCTGTACCGGCCTCGCTTGGCCTGGTCTGGCCCGGCGGCCACCATCCTGTTCTTTGCCGCTGCCGGCCGCAAGCAGTCCCGCTCCTCCCCTGTTCCCGTCTTCGATTCCCGCCCCTGCTCCTACTTTGGCTCCCGTCCCTGCTTCACTTCGCTGGCCGGGCCCTTCTATACTCTGGATCTTTCCGGGACGCATGCGGTGACCGCATGCGTCGCGACGCTTCGCATCCCACACAGGAACCTGACCATGCGGATATCCGACCGTCCCGCTTGTGGCCTCCCCGCTTTTGGCCGTCCCGCCTCTGGCATCATGCCTACGCTCTGCGGTCTCGTCATCGCGGCATGCCTGCTGCTGACGGCAATAGTCTCGCCGGCGCGGGCCGACGTATCGCTCAACAATATGTTCGGCGACCACATGGTGCTGCAGCAGGGCATCAAGAATAAGGTCTGGGGCAAAGCCGATCCGGGGGAGGCGGTCACCGTGACGCTCGGCGGCCAGAAACACTCGGCCACCGCCGACGCCAACGGCATGTGGCACGTGTTCCTCGATCCTGTCCAGGAATATGGCGGCCCGCACACGCTCACGGTCGCGGGGAAGAACACGATCACGTTCAACGACGTGCTCATCGGCGAGGTCTGGGTCTGCGCCGGCCAGTCGAACATGCAGTGGGGCATCAACAGCACCAACGACGCCGACCTCGAGAAGGCCGCCGCGAAGTTTCCCAACATCCGGCTGATCACCGTGCCGAACAGGGGCACGCAGGAGCCGCAGTGGAACTTCAACGGCACGTGGTCGGCGTGCACGCCCGAGACGGTGGGTAATTTTTCCGCCGTCGGCTATCTCTTCGGCCGGCAGCTCCACCAGACGCTTGGCGTGCCGGTCGGCTTGATCAACAACGCCTGGGGCGGCAGTGCCGCCGAGGCCTGGGTGCAGCGTGACAAGCTCGCCGCCAACGAGAAGCTGAAGCCGCTCGTGGAACGCTGGGTCAAGATGGAGGCCGACTACGACAAGAAGATGGCCGAATGGAAGCTCGAAGCCGACAAGGCGAAGGCCGAGGGCAAGCCCCAACCGAAGCAGCCCAAAAATCCGGAAAGCGACATGACGGGCAACGCCCGCCCCGGCAACATCCACTGCGGCGTGCTAAAGCCGAGCATCGGCTACGGCATCAAGGGCGCGATCTGGTATCAGGGCGAATCGAATGCCGGCCGCGCCTACCAATACCGCGAACTCTTTCCGCTCATGATCAAGAGCTGGCGTGAGGAGTGGGGGCTCGGCGACTTCCCGTTCTACTGGGTCCAGTTGGCCGACTTCATGGGGGAAAAGCCGGAGCCGGCCGACAGCGCGTGGGCCGAACTGCGGGAGGCCCAGACGATGACGATGAAGGCGCTGCCGAATACCGGCGAGGCGGTGATCATCGACATCGGCGAGGGGAAGGACATCCACCCCAAGAACAAGCAAGACGTCGCCAAGCGGCTGGCCCGCTGGGCACTTGCCGAGACCTACAAGAGGCCCGGCATCACCGCCCGCAGCCCGCTCTACAAGGGGATGGAAAAGCAGGGGGCGAAGATCGTGCTGTCGTTTGACAACGTTGCCAGCAATGCTGGCGGCTGGCGGCCGTTCGATGTGGCCGAGCCCCAGGGCTTCACGATTGCAGGCGCGGATAAGAAGTTCGTGGCAGCCAAGGCGTCGATCCTGCCCGACGGCCGGATCGAGGTCACCAGCGCAACGGTGACCGATCCGGTCGCCGTGCGGTATGCGTGGGCCGACAATCCGGTCTGCAATATGTATTCCGCAGCCGGCCTGCCACTGACTCCGTTCCGCACCGATGATTTTCCGGGCATCACGGCGACTACCGAAATGGTCGCCCGCTAGACGACGGTCGCCCACCCCCAGGCCCCATTCAATTCGACCCTTCGACGAAGCAGGCCTGTTCGCCTGTACGCCTGTCTGGAAACTGGGTAGGCTTTCCCGCGCGGCGGCTGTCATGACGATATGCCGCCGCGCGGAACCGCGCCTACCCACCGTGTCTAGCCGCTGCGTCTGTCCGCTGCACAGGTTCACGCACGTTCATGGAGGACCCCATCGTGAAGCGTCTTATCGCCCTGCTGGATGCCGGCGTTCCGGCCTGCCTTCTCTGCCTGGGTCTGGTTGTCGGGTGCTCCTCGAAGCCTGTCGAAACCGGACTCTCCCGCCGCGCGGCGGAGATGCCCGTGGCGGCTGCCGCTCAGCCCGCCATGCCACCATCCGCGAAGGGCCATCGGCCGGTGCGTCCGATTCCGGAGGTGATTGCCCGGGCAAAGCCGTTCCGGATGCCTCCGGCGTCCGAACTCGCCCAGGCTTCCATGTCGCAGCCCATGTCGCAGCCCATGTCGCAGCAGTCCTCGGGCCCGGATGTTGCAGGCATCAGCGGCATGATGCGGAGCTACCTGCAGGCCTTCAATCGCCACGACCCGGCGGCCCTGGCGGCCCACTGGAGCACCGCAGGCGAAAGCGTCGACCTCGACTCCGGTGAAACCACCGCCGGTCGTGAGGCAGTCCGCGAAGTGTTCACCGCCCTCTTCGAGCAGGATGCAGGGGCCACGATCGACATCGACATCACCTCGATCCGGTCTCTCCGCGACGACGTGGCCGTTGTCGACGGCGCGTCGCGGATCATGTTCACCGACGCGCCGCCGTCGAGCAGCCGCTTCTCTGCCGTGCTCGTGCGGCAGAACGGCGACTGGGTGCTCGATACCGTTCGGGAATCCAACTCGCCGGTGCAGCAGGCCTCGGCAGAATCGCCGCTGCAGACACCGGCTCGCCCGCTCGACGCATTGGCATGGCTTGCCGGCTCGTGGGAGGACGTCGGCGAGGGCGTGACGGCGAGCACGCAGTGCTACTGGTCCCCGAACAAATCGTTTCTGATCCGCAGCCATATCGTCACCTCCGACACCGTGCAGGAGCAGCGGCCTCTCCCGGGCGATAGCCGCATCCCGGGCCTGCTTGCGGCCGGATCCATCGGCAGCCGTGAGATCACCGAGATCATCGGCTGGGATGAGGACCGGGGCGAGATTCGCTCCTGGCTCTTTACCTCCGAAGGCCGGTTTGCGGAGGGTTCATGGTCGCAGGAGGGCAACGCCTGGACGGTGCGGATGCACGGCGGGCCCGCCTCTGCCGGCGACTGTATCGCGACGCTCACCCGCATGGGACCAGACGAGATTTCCTGCCGCTGCACCACAGATCAGTTCGTCGACGTCCTGCCACCAGCCTGCGACTTCGTGCGGACGGCTGGAGCCAACGAGGCGGCCCCCAGCCCGAAAATGCCGTAGGCATCTTCCGTGGACGGCAGCCCGCCAATGGCTCCGCGGACCCATGCATGACGGGCAATTTCTGGCTGACTATTCTGGGAGGAGTCGCCGCTCCTGCCAGACCCTCACGGAAAGTCAGCCATGTCAGGCCCGTTTCGTTCCCTCGCTACCGTGGCGAGTTGCCCACGGCTGGTTGTAACGCTGTTGGGAGCAGCGATCCTGACCATCAGCACTGGTGGGCCTGCTCCGCTGGCCGCTGAGATCGCAGCCGTGCCCGCCGCAACAGCCCCACCAGCCGAAGACCGGACGGCGAAGCCCGGCGAGTCGGGCGGCACCAAGCCCCCGGTGAGCCGCGTACCCGATGCCGCCGAGAAGCCGGTAATCACGAAGCACACGATCACCGTCGATGGCCGGAAGATCGGGTATCAGGCCGAGGCCGGCATGCTTCCCCTGCTCAAGGAAGATGGCGCCGCGAAGGCGTCGGTGTTTTACGTCGCCTATACACTCGACCCACATGGCGACGACAACGGCGCCGCGGGCCCCGACGCCGCAGCCGCAGGCCATGACGCCGCCGTCCGCCCCCTGATCTTCTGCTTCAATGGCGGGCCGGGCGCGTCGGCCGTGTGGCTGCACCTCGGCGGCCTGGGGCCACGGCGGGCGAAAGTGAGCGACGATGGCACGCTGCCGCCTCCACCCTTCGGAATTGTCGACAACGAGTCAACGGCCCTCCTGGCGGCCGACCTTGTCTTCATCGATCCCGTCTCCACGGGCTACAGCAGGGCGGCCAAGGACGAGAAGCCCGAACAATTCTTTGGCAAGGATCCCGACATCAGGGCGATTGCCGAGTTCATCCGACTGTATACAACGCGGCACAAGCGGTGGCGGTCGCCGAAATATCTCTGCGGCGAGAGCTACGGCGTGTTTCGTGCGGCGGGGCTTGCCAGCGAGTTGCAGGACGAGCACGGCATGTTTTTGAGCGGTCTTGTGCTTGTGTCGGGGCTCGTCGATTTCGAGACGATCCGTACGGCGGCCTGCAACGATCTCCCCTACGCCGTCTTCCTGCCGAGCTTCACGGCCGTGGCCCATTTCCACAAACGGCTGCCGCCCGAACTGCAGCAGGACCTGCCCAAGGCAGTCGCCGCGGCGCGGGCGTTCGCCGGCGGAGACTACGCGACGGCGCTCTTCGCCGGGTCGGCGCTCTCAGCCGCCCGGCGGGATCAGGTCGCCGAGCAGCTCGCGCAGTTCACGGGACTCCCACGGGAGTTCGTGCTGGAGCACGACCTGCGGGTGGAGCCGGAGGCCTTTCGCAAGCAGCTGCTGGCGAAGGAACGGCTGATCTGCGGCCGGTTCGACGGCCGGATCACGGGCCGAGACGGTGATCCGGCGGCCACCGCGCCCGCCTTCGATCCCTCCTACACTGCGGCCCTTGGCCCGCTCGCGAGCGTGATGAACGCCTATGTCCGCGAGGAGTTGGGGTTTGAGAGCGACGTGCCCTACAGGGTGCTCGCCGGCGTCAGCCCCTGGAGCTTCGATCAAAACGCCTACGCGAGCACGTCACGCGAACTGTCCGACGCGCTGGCGAGGAATCCGCACCTCCGCGTGCTCGTGCAGGTTGGCCTCTGCGATCTGGCGGTGCCCGGTGACTCGATGCGGCACAGCATCGACCACCTGAAGATCGCCCCCGAACTTCTCGGGAACATCTCGTTTGCCGAATACCAGTCGGGGCACATGATGTATCTGAACCTGCCCGACCTGAAGAAACTGCGAACCGATCTCGAGGCCTTCATCCGGTAGGGGGCGTGTCTGGGCTGACCGCAAGCGACGGGGTTCCCACAGACCGTTTCACCGACGCGTCGGTGATTTCGGTGTGGAGGCCACCTGCCGCTTCACAAAATAAACCTTGGGGTCGTCAATGACCCACGGTGTGCTCCACGTCTTGTCATCATCCCTGGTGCAGACGTTGTAAAAGAAGGTCTTGAGCAACTCCGTACGATAGCCATAGGGAAACTGCGACGTGATGTGGTCGTCCATCGTGAGTTCGTCGACCCCCTTACTGGCAAAGTAGTGCACCATGCCATCGGGCGAGAACGACAGGCCGAGCGTCCACCAGCCTGTCTCGTCGATCTTCGGACCACGGATCTCGCCGCCGTTGCGGCCACCACGAATCCGCAGGTGGGCGCTGTCAGGCGTCTTCCGCTTGGCATTCGCTGGCTCAAAGCAGACAAACATGCCCGGCCAGTATTCCTCCAGACCAAAGCGGCCCTTATCGGGGTGGTCTTTGCCTGTGATGGTCGCATGGGTGTAGCAACCCGCACGGAAGCCGAAGCTGGGGCCGTTCCGTTTCTCCCATTGCTCGAACGGCGGCATGTAGACGCGGGTCACCACGCTCGGGCTGTCGACCACTGAGATTCCCCGCCCCGTCACCTTCTGCATGTTGTAGATGAGGTCGTCCTGCTGCATCTGGTAGGTGGTTTTCCCGGGGATGCCCGCATGGAGCGAGGCGATCAGGAGGCCATGGGTGCTGCCTTCCAGGCCGGGAGCGGGGAGTTCGATCCGCTTGACGACGTCGGGGGTGCCGCGTTTGGGCCCTTCGAACCAACGGCCGTTGATGCTGCGGCCCATCGGGCTGCGGGTTCGCTTGTCCTGCTCCTCCGAGCTCTTGGGGTGGTTGTAGTTCCACTTCCAGGCCGCGTCCTCGAAGTCGTCGCCAACGCCCTTCACGATCGAGCCCGTCCCCGGCACGAGCACGGGTTTCTTCGGAGGGGAAGCGACGGCCGCCGGAGCAGGAGCCACGGGGGCGGGGGCCACAGGCACCGCCTTCTTCGACACGGCCGGCTTTTGGCTGGCGGCCGTGGTGGTCGGTGCGGTCGTAGTGGTCGGTGGTGTCGTCTGCCGTGCCGGAGCATCGACTGCGGGAGCCTTCGTTGCGACCGGGACCGTTTCCGGATCGTCTGTTTTCTCAGTGGCGTCGGCGGTGTCACTGGCTTTGTCGCCAACTGGAACAGCGGCCGTGTCCTCGGCTGGAACGGTGTCAGCCTCATCCACCGTCTCGTCGGCCGTGTCATCGGCTGTGTCATCGGCCGGAACGGCGGCCGCCTGTTCGTCGTCGGCCACGGCGGACGACTCCCAGTGCCGCCCAGCGGCCCCGATGGTGACCAGCAGACCGGCCAGAGCAACAAACGAGAGACGCATAGCCATGATTTTCCCCCACTCAGAGACCGCGAATGATTCCAGCATCGTTGAGTATCGGCCGCTTGCGGAGCATCTACCGAGAACCATCCGGAACGACCGTTCCAACGGGTCTGTCCTACCGGGCCCCTGCTTTTTCCCTCATCACAGCGAAGGACCCACCTCGCGTGCCTTGCCCAGGTTCCGTCCGTCTGGCATGCCCGCCCGAAACGGCGAGGTTTCGTCTGGCAAAAACTCGGAGAAGTCGTCACATACCCTCCCGGGTGCGCTGTTCCATAAACACATCCGAAGAACATCATGACCGCCACACGGCTTTTCCAGCTTGCTACGCTCCGTTTTGTGATCGCGGCACCGTCGTTCGTCTGCGTCGTCATGACCGTGGGCATCGCGGGTGAACCGGGCGACCGGACCACGACGCAGGCGACGGGCGACTCCTCGCCTGCGCCGCGCCGATCGCACATCCAGCCCGTCGGCGAGGTCGCCGTCGTGTCGCGAAACGCAGACACGCTCGGCCTCCGGCTGACGCGGGCTTCTGAGGTGCTGCGTCAACAGCTTGCGCTGGCCCGGGGCGCCGGCCTCGTGGTCGAAGAGGTGACCCCCGGCTCGGTTGCCGACAAAGCCGGCTTCAGGCAGCACGACGTGCTCGTGCTTCTCGACGACCAGATGCTGCTGCTTCCCGAACAGCTTGCTGCGCTCCTCGAGGCTTCGAATACCGCCACGCCGGCTGCGTGCACGCTTCTTCGCGGCGGCGCGAAGGTCACGATTCCGGTCGGTCCACCGGCGGGTGCTGGCCAGCCAAGGCTGCCCACGCCGTCGAGGCCCGTCGGACCTCCCACAATGGCCGTGGAGGCGGTGCCCGCGCGGCCGTCGCTCCCATCGCTGCGCCAAACGGCGGCCAAGCCATCGACAAGTCCGCGCCTGCGGGCGCCCGCTTCGGCCCTGGCACTGTTGCAGCCGAGCCTCCCCGCCCGATCGACCCTTGGCCCCGCTCTTGGCGCTACGACCCCGAAGAGCTCCGGCCCAATCACTCCCACATCCGCCACGGGGACCGCTCCGGGAGCCGCCCAGGCGGAGGATACCCTGCTGCGACAGGATCCCGACTATCAGATCAAGTTGTCACGGGGCGATGAGACCAGGCTCCTTGTGCTCGACCCCCACGGCCGCATTATCTTCAACGACACGATCGATTCGCCGGAGCACCGCGGCCTCGTTCCCGAGGCAGTACGGCAGCGGGTCGAAGAGATGGAGCGGTCGTTGGAGCCCGCATCCAAGGCACCGGCAGCCGCCGAAATCGGCAGGCTCGATGCAGCGCCGGTCGAAATTCGGTAGCACGGTGAACGGGCAGGAACCGGCGGTGGCTTAGCTGAGACGGGGGTGGGAAGGAACGCCGGCAATCGAAGGGGCAGCGTCAACTCCCGGACAAGTTGAAAACTTGCCGCCACGATTGGCAGGGGGGCGGAGCAGTGACAGGACGGCAGATTGAAGGCCACGATTGGCAGAGGGGCGGAGCCGGGATCGGCTGAAGCTCGACGAGCGTTGGAATTTCGCCCCGCCAGGTCGGCACCACTCACACGCCAGACGGCGAAAGTCCCCGCGAAGGAGACTTCTGCCGGCCCGGCGGTGGCTTGGCTGAGACGGGGGTGGGAAGGAAAGCCGGCAATCGAAGGGGCAGCGTCAACTCCCCGACAAGTTAAAAACTTGCCGCCACGAAGAGGGCGGTGGCTTGGAAGTCTAAGAAGTGAATTGGCGATTCACCGTGAGCCGTCACAGCTACCAGCCGCTCTGAGCCGTGTTGCTCGACCAGCCGGAATCGGCGGAACGTGACGGCGAGCGGGAGACGGTCGGCCCCTGCATCGTCCGCCACGGATCGGGGCCGCTGAAAGTGCCCCCCGGCAGTTGGATCACCCACGGTCCGAAGCCCCGCGACATCCGCGCAAACGAATCTTCCATCTGACGCTGCTGGATCTGTGCCTGACGGCGCCGGCGCCTCCGCTCCGCTTCGGCCGTAGCCTCCGCATACGCCTCGCGAGCAAGCCGCGATGCCTCGGCCGACGTTTTCAGTGAATCCTCGTACCGCTGACGCGAAAGCAACGACTTCGCGGTTTCCAGAAGCTTGGTCGCAGGCTGAATATCGGGCGAGACTCCCTCCCCGTACCAGGCCGCCACCCGGCGGACGAGGCCGTCGGTCTCCTCCAGATCCTCGTAAGCCTGTCGCGCGAGCCGCTCATCCTCAGACGCCAGCTCCTCGCCGCGTGCCGCAGCCGTGTCGGCCGCCTCGAGCACCTGACCCACCTGCCGTAGGTCGGGCCGCTGGATCTTGAATCCCTGCTCTGCTGCCTCGAGCAGCCGGCCAGCCTCGCGGGCCCGCTCGTTGGCCCGTAGGCGATCGGTCCGCTGACGCTCGAGCCCATGCACGAGGTTCGTGACACGGCTCCGCACGGTGTCGTGCCGACCGGGCAGGCCGGCCCGGAGTTCATCCAGCTCGGCTCGACGGTCCGCAATCGCCGCGTAGAGCCCTTCGATCCAGTCCTCCTGCCGCGCCGCCTCCTCCACCAAGGCGACCGCCCGGAAGTAATGCTGGCGGGAATAGTCCGCGGCTGCCTGGGTCTCCGCCAGGAGCGTCCGCACGCGTGCCAGCCCCTCGTCGGCCTTGGCGACGTTGTCCCCCACATCGGCCCACGAACTGTCGGCGTACATGCCCGACACCTGCTCGATGGCCCGCACTGCCTGACCGCGACGGGCAGCCAACGCCTCGAGGCGGGCCACACAGGCAGGCAGCAGATCGTCGACTTTCGTCTTGGCCGCCACGATGCTCTCGAGCAACGCCAGCACCTCGGCGTTGGCCTTCTCGGCCCGCTCCACGTGGGCACGTCCGCCCGCTGTCTCGCCTGCGTCCATCAACTGGGCGGCGAGCACCGCGTCCTGCTGACTCGCGGCCAGCAGTGCATCGGGATTCGCGCCGGGTTCTGCCAAGAGCCAGCCTTCAGCCCGCTTGGCCCGCACCTTCTGCGCGATCTCCTCGGTGTTTGCCGCAGCCTTCGTCCGACGGTCATCGACCGCATCCAGCTCCTCGATCTGGGCCGTTGTGCCGGCCAGAGCAGCAGCATGTTCCTCGAGCCGGCCGCGGGCCGCGACGGGATCCGCCTCCAAATCCTGCTTCGCAATCTCCACGCCGCGGGCAGCCGCCGCCATCGAGCCTTGATAGGCGGCGTTCGATCGGCCCCGCTTTGCCAGGGTGTCGAGCCGCTGGACTGTGGTGGAGACGGTCGTGTCGAGCGTTGCGGCCAGACTCCGAGCCTTTTCATGGGCCTGCTCCAAGGCATCGAGAGGCCCACTGCATTCGCCCGCCACGTCGGCCAGCGGCGGCCGGGCCGCAGCGGAATCGAGCAGCCTGATCGCCTCGTCCGCCGCGGCGGTGCCGAGGAAGGTCTCCTTATTGATGCTTTCCTCGGCTTTTTCCCAGACATCCATCAGCCCGAGCCAACGCTCCCGATAGCGGCGGAGCGCCGACTGGACGTTGTCGTAGGCCGACCGAGTCAGCCCCTCCATCGGTGTCTTGAAGTCGGGATCACTGTGAGGCAGCATCCTGTGGCGTTCCTGTTGGCTGTCGAGCAGATCGGAGAGCGCCACGACTTCGCTCTTGAAGTCGGCGAGTTTCTGTCTGGCTTCGGCGAGCCGCCGCTGATGCCGGGCCCGCTGCACGAAGAAGGTGGTCAACGCCCCCAGGCCCGCAAGCGTCGCCAGCCCCAGGGGCAGGGTGCGGGTGCGAAACAGGTGAGCCGCCTCGACCCGAGCCCGTTTGGCATCGGCCTTGCCCTTCACCCACCGCTCCGTGGCGACGACCAGATCGGTCAGCCCCTCATCGTATTGTTCATCCTTCGCCCGGGGCACGAACACCTTGTCGATCAGTTCAGCCTTGATGGTCTGCGGGTTGAGCCCGCTCGACACCTCGAGCCCCCACGGCGCCCTCATGGCGATCTGCCTGCCCTTAACGTCGAGCACGATCGTCACGTCGCGGGACGGATCGAACGCCGCCGGGCGGCCGCTGCGATCGCGGCCCTCGATCGACTCTTCCCGCCACCGCTCGATCAGGCTCTCGAGCATTTTTGTGGTCGCGTCGCGGTCGCCTCCGGCATCCCCGACCACGATCACGCGATAGTCGCGACCACTCTCCTGTTTCGCCTTTTCGATCGCCGCCCGCACCTTTTCAAAGGAGTCTTTGACGCCCGAGACAAACACCCGCTCCGCGGCCGATGGTGAAGCCTCCGACGGCAGAATCTCCGCGGTGGCGGTCTGGATCCATGGAATCCATGTGGTGCAGGTGGTCATGGCCAGAGCCGCACACACCATAGCGGTCAACAGCGGATAAGGCCGGCGGGAAACACTCTGCATGATCGCTCCTGAACGGGGGCTGGTACTCACAGACTCCGTGAGTTTATGGCCCCGGCCAAGGCAACTCAATCAGTCGGCCCTTGCTAGCGGCCGTAGAAATCGTCGGAGGTCACGCGGGGCGGACGAGGCGGCGGCGGCGTCTGGGACTGACGACGGCCGGCATCGGGCTGACGCAGGCCTGGCCGCGGCGAGGTGGTCGGCATGCCCGTCGACGGCGTGGGCATCGCGGTGGACCCACGCGGAGCACCCATGCCGGTTCGAAACGCGGATTGACCAGGCACCGTCTGCGAGGTCAGACCACTTCGGCCGCCAGCAGCCGCCCCTGGAGCGGTGCCCCTGCTCTGCGGCAGCCCGGCGGGCAGCCTCCCGGCATTGAGGTCTGTGGGCGGACCGCCTCCGCCATAGCCGGGCCGTCCGCCGAAGGTACCAGCCCCGCCAGGCCGCGTGCCCCCCGCGATGACGCCGGGGCGTCCGCCCGGCTGTTGTGCGCCGGCCTGCAGTTGGGGATCGCGACCAGCAGGATTCTGTCCGCGAGGGGCGTTCGGGAGGATTCGGGCGCGGCTGCTGAGTTCCCGGCCTGTCGAATCAGGGCCGTTGCCAGAACCCTGTCCAGAAGCCTGTCCAGAGCCAAGCCCCCTCGTAGATGGCGACGTCGGCAGCCGCGTTCCCGCGCCGGCTTCCGCGGCAACGCCGGAACTGCCCGAGGCGCCACCGGGAATGCGGGGCGTGAGTGAGGGCAGCGTCGAGCCGAGGGCCGGAACCCGGGTGCCTGGCAGGGCCTGCCGTTCCGACTGCGACGACCGCGCCGGCGGCTGTCTTGCGGCCGTGTTGCCCGGCCCACCGGCTCCTTCGCCCGTGCCAGGCAAAAGAATCAGACCGTCGTCGTCTGCCGGATTGGTTGCTCCACCAGGCATTCGGTCAGGTATTCCGCCGGGATTGTCCGCGGCTGTCCGCGGCATGGGCCGTCCCGTGACGGGGTCGGTGGGCACACGCGGCCTACCGGTGACCGGATCGGTGCCGGAGTTGAGCATGGCATCGGTACGGGCCCGTCGCATCCGGGAACGGGCGATCTCGGTTTCGCTGGCATCGACCTTGCCGTCGCGGTCGAGATCCCACTTCCGCATCAACTCCTCTCGCGAGGCCGTCGGCGCCTGCGCCAGCACAAGCGGCGCCGGGAGCGACATCGCGAGGCACCAGACAAACATCAGCCGCCAACGCATCGGGCGGATAGCCTGCCGGCACGATGCAGCGTCGATCGCGAATCCAGCCGGACGGACACCGGACAGACAAACCTGAATCATGGATGGAACCTCTGGCAGGGAATCGCTCGGCCTTCTGTGGCCCGGGTAGAGCCCCAAGTATCGACCTGGTGATTGTATGGCGTCATCGGCACAACAGGCCACAACAGCGGCCCGTCAGGGCGTGGCCACCGCCGCCAGAGCCGTGTTCGACGCCATCAGTTCTGCCATCCGCGCGGATGCGACCACGGCATCGCCACCGGCCCGCTCGACTTCGCGGGCCGCCACGTGACAGTGCACGGCGTGGCCTTCGATCATGGTCGCGGGTGGCTCGGTCTGGCGGCAGACCTGTTCCGCCAACGGACAGCGGGGATGAAAACGGCATCCGGGCGGCGGACTGGCCGGGCTGGGCACATCGCCGGTGAGCACGATCCGGCGGCGCCGGCGGCCCGGCTCGACGCTCGGCACCGCGGAAAACAGCGCGAGGGTGTAGGGGTGCAGCGGTTCGGCATACAGCCGCTCGGCAGCGGCCCGCTCGACGATCCGCCCCAGATACATCACGGCGACCTCGTCCGACACATATTCCACGACGGACAGATCGTGCGAAATGAAGAGATAGGTGAGGCCGAGTTGCTCCCGCAACTCCACGAGCAGGTTCACCACCTGCGCCTGGATCGAGACGTCGAGCGCGGAGATCGGCTCGTCGAGCACGAGGAAGTCGGGCTCGATCACGATCGCGCGGGCGATCGCGATCCGCTGCCGTTGCCCGCCGGAAAACTCGTGCGGATAGCGGTCGAGCGCCGCCGCGGTGAGGCCGGTCCGGCCAAGCGCCACCGTCATCCGCTCCAGCCGTTCCGCCGCCGTGCCGAGCCGGTGGATGATGAGGCCCTCTTCGAGAATCGTGCGGATCTTCATCCGTGGGTTCAGCGAGCCATAGGGATCCTGAAACACGATCTGCATCCGCCGCCGGAGCCCGCGGAGTTCGCCGCCACCGGTGGCCAGAACATCGCGGCCGTCGAACCGGACGCTGCCCCCCGTCGGCTCCACCAGCCGCAGCAGGCTGCGGCCGACCGTCGTCTTGCCGCAGCCGCTCTCACCGACGAGACCGAGCGTGCGGCCCCTCTCGATCGAGAAGCTCACGCCATCGACGGCGCGGACGGCCCCCACCGTGCGGCGCAGCAGCCCCTTCCGCACAGGAAAGTGCGTCTGGAGATCCACGACCTCGAGCAGCGGCTGCGTCATGCGTTGTTCTCCCGGGCCAGGCTGTTCTCCCGGGCCAGGGTGTTCTCGAGTGACAGGGTGTTTTCCAGTGCCGCGTCGGTGCGTCGGGGCTCACCGAGCGCGTTGGCATAGGAACAGCGGACGAAGTGGCCCGGCTCCACCTCCTCGAGCGGGGGCAACGCGCTGGCACATTCCACTGGCCGGACATACGCACACCGGGGATGAAAGCGGCATCCGGATGGAAAATGCTGCGGCGCCGGCACCATCCCCGGGATTGTCCTCAGGCGTTTGCCCCGTGCCGCCCGGCCACCTCGCTCCGGTCGCGCGGCGAGCAGGCCGATCGTGTACGGGTGCCGCGGATGGGCGAAGAGTTCGGCCGCCGGCGCCTGCTCGACGATCCGGCCGGCATACATCACGGCGACGTCGTCGCAGGTCTCGGCCACCACGCCGAGATCGTGCGTAATGAGCAGGATCGCCGTGCCGAGCCGCTGCCGCAGATCGGCGAGCAGGTCGAGGATCTGCGCCTGGATCGTGACATCGAGCGCCGTGGTCGGCTCGTCGGCGATGATGAGGTCAGGCTCGCAGGCCAGCGCCATGGCGATCACCACCCGCTGCCGCATGCCGCCAGAGAGCTGGTGGGGATACTCGTCGAGCCGCCGCCGCGGATCGGCCATCCGCACCAGTTCGAGCATCTCAAGCGCCCGGCCCCGTGCCTCGGCCCGCGACACATCGCGATGCAGGAGCACCGCCTCGGCGATCTGGTCACCGATCGTGAAGACGGGATTGAGGCTTGTCATCGGCTCCTGGAAGATCATTCCGATGCGGCCACCACGCACCGCCCGCAGCTGCGGCTCGGGCAGCGTCACCAGATTCAGCGCGTTGCCACCGGCATCCCGGAGCAGAATCTCGCCCGCCTCGATCACGCCCGGTGCTGCCACGAGCCCGAGGATCGACATCGCGGTCACACTCTTCCCGCAGCCACTTTCGCCGACGAGCCCGAGCGTCTTGCCCCGTTCGATCGACAGCGAGATCCCATCCACCGCCGGCACGCGTCCGGCGGGGGTGTGGAAGGCGGTCACCAGGTTATTGATCTCAAGAAGCGGCATGCGTGCACCCGCTGAATCCGTGAGGGGCTGCCCATGCCCCGAGAGCCGGCGTTGCTGACAAGCGCAGGCAGGATGCCGGAGCGCAGTCAGCATCGAGTGAGCGCAGGGCAGGATGCCCGTAGCGAACGTCCGGCGACGGGGCATGGGCAGCCCCGAACCGTGGCAGGGATTTCATTTCCTCGCCTCGCGGAGCCGGGGGTCGGTCACTTCCTGGAGGCCCTCGCCGATCAGGTTGTAGGCCAGCACGGTGAGGAAAATGGCGACGCCGGGAAACACCACCAGCCACCACATTGAGAGGTTCGAGCGGGCGTCATTCAAGAGCGAGCCCCAGCTCGCGGCGGGCGGCGGTGGACCGAAGCCGAGAAACGACAGCGCGCTCTCCGTGAGAATCGCCGAGGCGATGCCGAACGTGATCGGCACGAGCACGGGCGCCAGGGCGTTGGGGAGGATGTGCCGCAGCATGATCCGCACGGGGCCGGCACCGGTGGCGCGGGCGGCGGTCACAAATTCGCTCTGCCGCAGGCGCAGGAACTCCCCCCGGGTAAGACGCGCGATGCCCGTCCAGCCCGTCGCGCCGATGATGGCCATCGTCTTCCAAATCGTCGGCTTCTCCACGATCGCGACCACGGCCAGAATCAACACGAGCGTGGGCACGCACATCACGATCTCGGTGATGCGGCTGGTGAGCATGTCGACCCAGCCGCCGAAGTAGCCGCCCAGCGCCCCCACGACGATACCGATCGTCCCGGCGAGCCCCATCGACACCACGCCCACCAAGAGTGCGATCGTGGTGCCGTGCACCATCTTGGCAAAGACATCGACGCCATACTGGTCGGTGCCGCAGAGATTGATGCGGCTGGGTCGGCCCTCATCCTTGGCGGGATTGGCGGGCCGGCCGGGCCACTCATTCTCGCGCACCGCCCGGTGCGGATCCTGGAACACAAGCGGCCAGATCGCCCAGCTGTCGGGATCCTTTTCCTTGAGGTTCCGCGGATAGGTGCCACGGAACCGGTCCCTGGCGAAGATCGTGGGCTCGAGCCGGCGGTCGAAGTATCCCAGGGCGGGGGCGTAGATGCGGCCCTTATAACGGCAGAGCACCGGCTTCGTGCCCGCGATGGCGGGAGCGAACAGCGCCACGGCCGCCAGCAGGCCGACGAAGACAAGCGCTGCCATGGCCAACGGCTTGCGGCGAAACCGGGCCCAGGCATCCGCCCAAAAGCCACGCGACTGGCCTCCGAGCGACTGGCCGCTGCGAGACTGGCCGGTGTTGGTCTGCATGTCGTTCATGGCGGCAGCTTCCTCACTCCACGCTCACCCGCGGATCGACCAGGCAATAAAGAAGATCCGCGAGCAGTTGGCCGAGGAGCGTGAGCACGCTGAACATCAGCGTCAGCCCCATGATCGTCGGATAGTCCCGTTCGCGGATGCTCTCGAAGAAGAGCCGCCCCATGCCGGGCCAGGTGAAGATCTGTTCGATGATCACCGATCCGCCGATCAGCCCCGGTAGTGAGAGCCCCAGCAGCGTAACCAGCGGGATGAGCGTGTTGCGGAAGGCATGGTGGAAGAGCACGCGACCGGGTCCCGCCCCCTTCGCCCGCGCCGTGCGGATGTAGTCCTGGCGAACCGCCTCCTCCATGTTCGCTTTGATGAAGCGACTGTCGTAGGCGAGGCTCACGTAGGTCTGACAGGTGACAGGCAGAATCGCATGCCGGGCAATGTCGACCGCCCGCGCGGCCCAGCCGGCGTCGGCCGGCAGATCGCTCATGCCGAAGAGCGGCAATTCCCAAGACGTGCCCCGCAGCCAGACCGCGAACACGATCTGCAGGAAGAGCGCCGCCACGAACGTGGGGAACGAATAGAGCACGTAGAGCAGCAGGCTCGTGGCCCGTTCGTCGGCGAGGCCGCTGCGGGCGGAGGCATAGAGCCCCAGCGGCACTCCCAGCAGCCAGGTGAGCAGGAGCGCCGTGCCCGAGATCAGGAACGTGGGCCCGATCCTTTCGCCGATGAGCGTCGTCACCGGCTGCTTCCGTGAGAACGAGCGGCCCAGATCGCCGCGGGCCACATTTCCGAGCCAGCGGAGATAGCCCTCGTGCCACGGCCGGTCGAGGCCGTAGATCTTCTTCATCCGCTCCTGGTCCTCGGGATTGAGCTTGCGGCTGGGATCGCTCTCCCCGAGTTGCACGGTCAGGGGCGTTCCCGGCATGTTCCGCGCCAGACCATAGACGATGAACGTGATCGCCATCAGCGTCAGGAGGCCGAGCAGGAGCCGGCGCAGCAGGTAGGTGCCCATCGCTCACTCCTGTCGCGGTATCCACAGGCTGCCGAAGCCGGGCGAATAGTTGTAGGGACCGCGGGGACTGAACACGTAACCCCGCAGGTCTTTCGAGAAACCATAGAAGCTGTTCCGCCAGAAGAGCCAGGTGTAGGGCTGGTCATCGTAGAGGATCTCCTGAATGCGGCCGTATTTCTCGGCCCGCTTGCTGCGGTCGAGTTCGCGGCGGCCCTCGGCGAAGAGCCGGTCGACCTCAGGATTGGAGTAGCTGACGAAGTTGCGTCCGGCCCCGGTGGCCCAGATGTTCTCCGACGAGTCGGGATCGGTGCCGGAGCCCCAGCCGCCGAAGTAGGCCTGGAACTTTTTCTTCTGCGTGAGGTCCTGGATCACGGTGGCCTCGGTCGGTCGCACGTTCAGACGCACACCCACCTGCTCGAGGCTCTCCTTGAGAAGCGTACAGATCGCGATCCGCAGCGGCTGCTGGTTGACGAGTATCGAGAACTCAAACGGCACAAGCCTGCCGTTGATCTCCTTGTCGCGGACGCCATCGTTGTCGTGGTCGATCCAGCCCGCCTCGTCGAGCAACGCCTCGGCCTTATCGAGGTCCTGCTGATAGGGCTGCAGTTTCTTCTTGGGCGCCATCCAGGAGTCGTCGGGGAAGTTGCCCGCGGCCGGCTTGTAGAGGCCGTAGCAGAGCTTTTCGAGCATGCCGTCGTGGTCGAAGGCATAGCTCATGGCCCGGCGGACGCGGCGGTCGGCGAAAAACGGGCTGTCGATGTTCCAGCCGAAATGAAAGCTCACCCACTCCGATGCCGTCACCTTGGTGTTGGACGCATAGAAATCATCGCCGGTGGTCTGTGTCGTCCACTGTTCGGGCGCGAGCGGCAGTTCGTCGATCTCGCCTGCCTTGAGGGCCAAAAGCGACGTATTTGGGTCTTCGATGATGCGGAACCGGATCTCCTTGAAGAACGGCTCGTCGCGAACCTTCCGCCCTCCGACCTGCGACCAGTTCGCCCGGCGCCGCAGCACGATCTGCTGCCCACGCTTGCGTTCCACGATTTCGTAGGGGCCTCCCGAGACGGGCGACTCCTCGAGCTTCACGTGCTCGGAGCTTTCTTTGAGCGTCGGATCGTCCTCCCAGGTCTTTTCGTAGACGTGCTTCGGCAGTACCGGGAAGTTGATGTTCCAGACATTCGTGGCCAGCGGTTCCTTGTGGAAGAAGACGATGGTGCGGTCGTCATAGGCATGCACCCACCGCATCTGGTCGGTGCCGCTGCGGACGGCGGGCACGGGCACCCGTCTGTCCATGATCACCTGATAGGTGAAGGCGATGTCGTGCGCGGTGATCGGCTCACCGTCGCTCCAGACGAGATCGTCGCGGAGCACCACTTTGTCGAGCAATCCGTTGCCGCTCGTCTGCCAGCTCACCACCGTCTCGGCTGAGGCGAATGGCTCCAGGTCACGGCCGAAGGAAAACAGCCCGAAGCCGGTGAGGCCGAGGATGTCGAACTCGGCCGAGGTGCTGATCATGATGGGGTTGGTGCTGCCGAGGTCGCCTGCCACGTGGCGGTCGATCCGCGCGGCGAGATCTGCGGCTCCGTCATCGGGCAGGCGGCCGAGCGAGGAAAGAATCTGCCGATTGATCGTGGACGAGGTGTTGCGGAGCGACAGTGCCTCGGTGACCGGCACGGCAGGGGGCTCCTGTGCCTGCTGCTCGCGGAGCATTGTCAGCCCGTCACGGACAGGCCGGTCGATCCAGGTGGAGTCGCCATTGAGCGACTCAAATGGCGGCGGATCGAAGGGTTCGAGAGCCTGGTCTTGCGACGGCGTTCCGGCACCGGCGGCGGCCGCCTGACTGGCGGTCGATTCCGGCAGTACCTTGGTCGGGAGTTCCTCCGATCGGCGGCCGCAGGCTGGGACCGTGAGGGCGAGTGCCACCACGACCACCAAGACCACCGCGGCAGCAGCGGTCTGAGAGCCCGAATCGTTCCATCGACGCATGCATCGCCTCCATGTCCGGAACCGAACCCTCCAGAAGAGCCCGTCAGGAGAGCGATGCTACGGGCGCCGCGGCGCAATGGTCAACGTCGCCCCTCCGCCAAGGGCCCACGGTTTTCTCGAGCCACGCTTCGCTGGAAAGACATCCGCTCGATGTGCAGAGCCCGATGGATCGCGCCTGAGGATTCAGTGAAATCCGTATGAGCCCGGTCACACAAGCATGAAACACGAGCCGATGGTGGCGATGAGTTTTTTCGGGCAAAGGGCTTCCTCGGCGCACGCCGGCCAGCGAGACACGGCGGCATTGACCTGTTCGATGATCGGGCTCGTCTCGCGGGGCTTCAGGCCAAACTGGTCGGCGAGCTGCAGGCAGTGGACACGCAGGGGGCGGCGGCCCTCGCCGAGGACGGTACTGGAATGCTCGCCACCGGGCCCAGGGGAATAGGTCAGGTCGTACGCGGGGGCGAGCGACCATTCACCGGTCTGGTCATCGAGCGTGAACGCGAAGTTCTTGGCGTGGTCGTCGCGGTTGTGGGTTGCCACATTGAACAGCATCAGCCGAAAGGCCCGGAGCAGGTCAGCATGGTTGCGGGCGAGAGCCTGCGTGACCTTGAACACGTCGGCGTAGTCAGTCGACGGAATGCGAAAGTTGGCATGGATCAGGTTGGCGAAGGTATGCATGTGGATGCGGCGGTTGGCAGCGGGCCGATCAAATCGCCGGACCCCGAAAAAGCGCCGTGTGGCCCGGCCTCGGCCGACCTCGAACAGCCGGGTCGGTGGCATGTCGATCCCGGCCGCCCTGGCCATCAGGCTGTAGGCATACTCCACGGCACCGGCATCGTGGCCGTCTGCCCGCGCTGAAAACTTCACGATCCAATGTTCATAGCCGTCGGGGAGGGCATTTTCACCGGAGACGATGCGATCCCCCTGAATACCCACGAGCACCTTGGGGCGAGCACCGCCCGGCGAGCCGCCAGCCCGCATCAGCTGCGGGAGCACCTCCGTGGCGTCGCCCTGCACCACCGCTTCGGCGTTCCTGCCGAGGGCATCGAGGTCGAGCGGCTGTGGCTCGCCGCCGGGCTCGTCGTGCGACGGCGGATGGTAGGTCAGCGCCCCCATCGTTCGTGTGCCGAGGTACGCCAGGCGATCAAGCGGTGAGATGGCCTTGAGATCGAAACCGCGACGGCGGAAGTGTCGATCCATCAGCAGCAGCCCCCAACCGTCCGGCAGGGAATCATCGAAGACTCCGAATAGGGGGCCGAATACATGGTCGGTGTGCGGGATCAGGCCGGGCTGCGTGCGGAGTTTGAAAGGCGACAGTTCGATGCCACGACCGAGAAACGCGGCGTCATATTCGAAGTAGATCCGTCGATCCTGCTCGGCGAGCGTGCCGACGGCCACCGCATCACCTGCCGCCCGGTGCAGCCTGACCGTCAGCTTTCTCATCGAACCCCTCGCTTCCGCTTGGGGATCGAGGGGGTGGTGCGGGCGGCCAGTTCCTCGATGGAAGAGGCGGGCGGAGGGGTGAGGAGGCTGGCGAACTCATCCAGTCGCCCCAGGGCATGGGCCACTTTGAGGATCAGTTCGAGCGACGACTTGCCGGATGCTTCGAAGCGTCGATAGGAGGCCACGGTCACGCCGGCGCGACGGGCAAGCGAGGCCTGGGTCCAGCCCTGCATCAGGCGAACCGCCTTCGCCCGCTGGGCCAACGCCCGAGCCACGTCGGCCGGGCCGATCCAGGTCGCATTCAGGGCAGGCTGGGAAAGCACTCAGGCATCTCTCAAATAGTAAGATATTGTCTTTAGACATCTCAAAAGCGTGATAACCGCTCATATATTATCACTACAGAAAATGCTTGTCAAAGGCGGATCGAGGACGCCTGGGCGGCGGCATACAAGCCCGGAGCGTAAGCGATGGGATGCCGTCTTCGCGTTGCTTCCGATCCCCCGGCTCACGCCGAGGGCTTGTATGGGAGGGTCTATACAAGCACTGAGCGTAAGCGATGGGATCCCGCGTTCGCGTGCTTCCGATCCCCCGGCTCACGCCGAGGGCTTGTATGGGAGGGTCTATACAAGCCCTGAGCGTAAGCGACGGGATGCCGTCTTCGCGTGCTTCCGATCCCCCGGCTCACGCCGAGGGCTTTTATGGGAGCGTGAGCGATGGGATGCCGTCCACCCTCGCGCCGACCTGCGGCACTCAACACCCGCCGGGGAACTTGTGGCCGAGTTTCTCGCGCTTCGTGGCCAGATACCGCTCGTTGAACTCGTGCACCGGCGGCAGGATCGGCACTTGGTCGACCACTTCGAGATCGAAGCCGCCGTAGATGAAGGCGTCGGTCTTCTTGGGGTTGTTGGTGAGCAGCCTGACCTGCCGCAGGCCCAGATCCTTGAGCAACTGGATGCCGACGCCATAGTCGCGTGAGTCGGCCTTGAAGCCGAGCGCGAGATTCGCCTCGACCGTATCGAGCCCCTTGTCCTGCAGTTCGTAGGCCCGGATCTTCTCCACCAGGCCGATACCGCGGCCCTCCTGCGGCAGGTAGACGAGCACGCCAACGCCCTCACGGCCGATCATATCGAGCGCCATGTGGAGCTGGTCGCCGCAGTCGCACCGCAGGCTGTCGAGCAGATCGCCCGTGAAACACGACGAGTGGAGCCGTACGAGCGGCGCCGCCACGTCGGCCGGTTGCCCCATCACGAGCACCAGCGGCTGCTGCGATTCATACTTCACGCCATACGCAAGCACCCGGAAGCGGCCCCACTTGGTCGGCAGATCGGCCTCGGCGATCCGGTGCACCAGCTTCTCGGCGTGGCGGCGATGCCGGATGAGCTGTTCGATGGAGATGATCTCGAAGCCATGCTCGCTGGCCAGTGCGAAGAGCGCCTCGCGGTCGGCCCGGTTGCCCGAGTCGTCGAGAATCTCACAGAGCACGCCGGCGGGCGAGAGATCCGCCATTCTGGCGAGATCGACCGCGGCTTCGGTGTGTCCGGCCCGCCGCAGCACGCCCCCCTCCTTCGCGACGAGCGGAAAGAGATGGCCGGGACGCACGAAGTCGGCCGCCGTGCTGGCGGGATCCATGATCGCGATGATGGTGTCGGCCCGTTCTCCGGCGGTGATGCCGGTCCGCGCGGTGCGGTGGTCGACCGGCACAGTGAAGGCCGTGCCCAGAGGCGTCGAATTGGCCTCCACCATCATCGGGAGTTCAAGCCGTTTTGCGACATCGGGGAGGATCGGCATGCAGACCTGCCCCCGCCCGTGCCGGATCATGAAATTGACGATATCGGGCGTCGCCTTCTCGGCCGCGCAGACGAAATCCCCCTCGTTCTCACGGTCTTCAGCATCCACCACGATCACCATTTCGCCACGGCGGACGGCGGCGACGGCAGCTTCAATCGACGAAAAACGATCGGTCATGGGGATTCCTCTTTGAAATCCATTATAGGATGAAGTCGCCGATGGCAGAGGCTGCCACTGCAATCACAGCCCACTTCGCCCGGAAACCAGCACACCATGGCTGCCCTACTCGACCGCGAGGAATACATCGAACAGTCTCATCTGTTCCGGGTGCTCGCGGAACGGATCACCTCAGGCATCGCTGCCCAGGAGGCGCTCGTGGCGATCGGGCAGGAGGTGCTGGCGACCTCGAAGCTGCCGATGGCGATCGACTATCTGGTGAGTGAACTCAAGCTCGTCGGCACGCTCTGCACGGCGATGGCCCGTCTTCCCCACTATTTCACCGCGTTCCAGACCTTCGTGATGCAGCAGGCGGAGCAGGAGGGGGGGCGATTCGACCTGCGAACCGGGCTGGCGATGCTCGAGCGGGAGGCGAGCTACCGGGGCGAGGGGGCGACGCCACAGGGCCTCTTCTTCTATCGGTTCGAATGCCTCTCCCGAAACCGTCTCGACTACTCGCACGGCCTGGCCGCCGTGGCCAATGACACCATCTTCGATGGATCGTGGCAGGAATGGATCCAGACCGTGTCCAGGCAGGTGGGCCTCATCGATCTGGCCGACCTCGTCTATGTCCGCAGCCCCGAATACTGGCGGCTGGAGAAACGCGACGCGCTGATGGCCGGCCGCGAGGACACGGGGCCGAATCGTGTGATCCTGTTTGGCGACAAGGAGGGGCGGATTGCCCGGGCCAACCGCGGCAAGGATCCGCTCTTTTTCTTTGCCGCCCTGCAACGTCAGCTCGGCTATCCGCAGATCCCACGGCCGGCGCCGATCATCCCTGGCGCTGAGACGCCGGCGATGATGGCCCGCAGACTCGAGCGGCTCGACTTCCGCGTGAAGCTGCTCGAGGAGGAGGCCCGTGGCGGCATCGACCTGTCACGATTCGATCCCAAGAATTTCCCCCAGAAAAATTTCCCCGAAGCGGCTGCCGAGTGAGCGATCACGCACTGAGGGCCGACGCCGAGGCCATCTGGACGGCCGCGATGCGGGCGGTCGAACCAGAACGCCTCGTGGCTGACCGGCTCTCGCTCGAGGGCATAGACCAGCAACTCTTGCATGACGGGCGGCCGCTCGATCCGCCCGTGCACTTCGACGCGGTTGAACGGGTCGTCGTGGTCGGAGCGGGCAAGGCCGCTGCGGGAATGGCGGAGGGAGTCGAACGTCTGCTTGGGGCCGAGATTCTTGCACGGCACGGAGCCAGGGGGCTCGTGAGCGTGCCGGCGGGCTGTGGCCGCCGTCTTGCGGCTATCGAGGTCCGCGAGACCCGGCCCGCGGCCGCCAATCTGCCGACACCCGCCGTCGTGCAGGCGACCCAAGAGATGCTCGCCGCGATCTCGAATCTCGGCCCCCGCGATCTGGTGATCGCAGTGATCACCGGCGGCGGCTCGGCGCTCTTGGCTGCGCCACGGGAGGGCATTTCGCTCGACGAAAAAATCGCCGTCACTCGCCGGCTCTCGGAGTCGGGGGCCGACATCGCCACGCTCAACGCTGCCCGACGACGCTTGAGCCTCGTGAAAGGGGGCGGGCTCGCCAATGCCTGCACCGCCGGACGCATGCTCGTGGTCGTGCTCTCCGACGTGATCGGCGACGATCTGCATGTGATCGCCTCGGCCCCTTGCATGCCACCAGCGTCTTGCATGCCAGCAGCGTCTCGCATATCAGCAGAGCAGCAGGCAGCGGATGGCACTTGGACGACGCCCTCCGGCTGTCGGGTGAGCCACCTGCTGCTGGGAACGAATGCGACGGCGGTGGCTGCCGCCGACGACGAAGCCCGGCGACGCGGCTATCTGGTTCAGGGGTGCCCAGGAGTCACCTCCGTCGCGTCAGACAACACCGCGGAGTCGGTGGGGCGGCATCTGGCCGGTGAGGCGTCGGCCCTGCACGCAGCCGTGGCCCTCGACGGCCGTGCCCGAGCGATCATCACCGGTGGTGAGGCGACGGTCGTGGTGCCCGCCGACCATGGCCTGGGGGGCCGGAATCAGCAGACCGTGCTGGCGGTGATCGACCAACTGCAGCAGGAGATGCCGGCGTGGCCGCAGGGCCTGCTGATCGCGAGCGTCGGCACTGACGGCGAGGATGGGCCTACGGATGCTGCGGGCGGATTGGCCGACACCGAGGTGATCGCGGCGATCCGCGAGTTGCGGCTCGACGTGCCGCGGGCGCTGGCACGATGCGACGCCCACCCGCTTCTGGATGCCGCGGGCGGGCTCATCCGCACCGGCCCCACCGGCACCAACGTTGCCGACCTCCGGATCGTGCTCGCGCGGCCGTAACGCAAATTCCCCACCGTGGCGACACGATCGTCTCTGCCCCCCGTGGCGACAAGATTGCATCTTGTTGTTGCTTCACGACGGATTCAGCAAGTTAAAAACTCGCTGCCACGTGGGAGAGGGGACTCGCTGAGCCCACCGTGGCGACACGATCGTCTCTGCCCCCCGTGGCGACAAGATTGCATCTTGTTGTTGCTTCACGACGGATTCAGCAAGTTAAAAACTCGCTGCCACATGGGAGAGGGGACTCGCTGAGCCCACCGTGGCGACACGATCGTCTCTGCCCCCCGTGGCGACAAGATTGCATCTTGTTGTTGCCTCA
>JBIIFB010000145.1:0-9971 GCA_044237545.1 Pirellulales bacterium | reverse complement strand
GACATTCCCGGCGTGCGGGCGGTGGTGCCGCTTTTTTTTCGGCCCACGCTCTTGAGGATCGGCGAGAAGCGGGTTCGCGAGGTGGCCGTGGGCGTCGATGCCGCGGCACTCGTGGCGACCGGACTGCTCACGATGCAGGCGGGCAGACCGTGTGAGGCCGCCGACGAAATCCTGCTCGATGCGGCCCTGGCGGAGGGCCTGGGCAAGCGGATCGGTGACGAGGTGATTCTGTTCGCCCGGCGGAGCATCCGGCGGATGACGGTGGTCGGCATCGCTGAAAGCCAGTCGCTGAAGTGGTTTGCCGAGGGGGGCGGCGTGGTGGTCGACATCCGGCCGCTCGAGGAAATGTCGAACGCGTTCGGACTCGTGGACAGGGTCCGCGTGGTGCTGACGCCGGGTGCCTCGCGGTCTGCCGTCCTCGACGCGGCCGCCAGACGGCTGCCGGCTGCACTCACGGCAGAGGTGCCGGCCGGCCGGGCCGGGATGGCGGCGGACGTTCTTCATTCGGCAAACCTCGGCCTCGATTTCGTGACGGGGCTCACCGGGGCCATGGCCTTCTTTCTCGTCGGCAACGCCATGCTGATGAATGTCACGGAGCGGCGGCGGTCGTTTGCGCTGCTCCGCGTGCTCGGGGCCACCGGCCGGCAGGTTCGGTGGTTTGTGATGGCAGAGGCGGCCCTGCTGGGCGCGGCCGGTTCGGTGGCTGGCGCGGCGGTTGGGCTGGCCGCTGCGGGACCAATTTCCGCCGGTATTTCAACAGCCCTCCAGGCGCCTGCGGCCGCGCTCGTGGTGCACCCGCTCGTGGTGCCGGTGGCCATCGTGGTGGGAACACTCGTGGCTGCAGCCGCGGCCTGGTGGCCGGCACGCGAGGCGGCAGCTGTCGATCCGCTGGAGGGGCTCGCGTCCTCGCCGCCGCCACCGCGGGGGGTGACCCGCCGTTTTCTGTTGATGGCGATTGTCATGTGGGCCGTGTCGAGCGTGGTGATGGGGCTGGTCGTCTGGGAGCGGTTGCCGCCGCGGGCGGCGGTGCCCGCCGGCATCCTGATGATGCTCGCGTTCGTGGCCACGACGCCGGTCGTGCTGCCCACCCTCGCGGCCGGCTGCGCGCGGCTGATTCCCGATGCGTGGCGGATCGAACGGACGCTGGCGGTTGAACAGATCATCCGGCAGCCCATCCGCACGGCCCTGACAACTGGCGTCTTGGTGGTGGCCGTGAGCAATGCCGTGGGGTTGGGGCATGCAATCCGCGACAATGTGGATGACGTCCGTGGCTGGTACACCCGGCTGATGCGGGCCGATTGGATGCTGACGCATGCCGGTGTCGTTAGCGGCGGCCTGGCCAAGCCCGGACCGCAGGCCCGTCTGGCCGAGGCGGAGGTGCGGGCTCTTGCCGGCGTGCAGCGGGTCGAGGGGATCGGCGTGGCGACGGGTCGGGTGGCCGGCGGTGCCTGCGTGGTCGTGGCCCGCGACATCCCCGCCGAAACGCCACTCCCGCTGGAACCCATCGGGACAACATCGTCTGAACTACGGCAGGCGCTCGACCGAGGCGAGGCGGCCGCCGGCACGATGCTGGCCCGCCGCGCCGGCATCAGGCCGGGCGACGAGGTGGATGTGGAGGTGTTCGGGCGAACGACCCGCGTGAAGATCGCAGCGCTCGTCGTCGACTACACATCCGGTGGCGCCTCGTTGCTTCTGCGACGGGATGCGGCGGCGCGGCTCTTCGGCATGGAGGCCGCCGACATCGTGCTGGTGACGGCCGAGCCGGGACAGGCGGCGACGCTTCGTGAAGGACTGCAGCGGATCGCGGACGAGCATGGCATGCTGCTGCGGTCGTTTGAAAATGTGCAGGCGTTCATCGACGGGATCGTGGGGGGCGTGGTCAATTCGCTGTGGGCGATCCTCGGGCTGGGCTTCGTGGTCGGCAGCCTTGGCGTGGCCAACACCGTGACGATGAACGTGCTCGAAAAGACTCGCACGCTGGGCCTCCTGCGGGCCGTCGGCATGACGAGCGGTCAGGTGACCCGGCTTGTGGTGTTGGAGAGCGTGCTGCTCGGGATTGCGGGCGGCCTGATCGGCGCCGTGGGGGGGATGTTTACGGCGCTCTTGATCCAGTTCGCCAGCCAGCCGCTTCTAGGGCACCCGATTCGGGCGTCGCTCCGGCCGTCGGTGGTCGTCCTGAATCTCGTCGCGGCGGTGGTGGTCACCGCTCTGGCGGCCTGGATTCCCGCCCGCCGCGCCGTGCAACTCGACCTGCTCGAGTCGATATCGTCAGAGTGAATGCGGCCGAGGTGGACTGTCGCCCCGGGGGATGGTGGCGGTTGCAAAGACTGTGCGGCCGTCACGCTTGCCGCGGAGTCCGGTTATGCGGCCCGAACCGATCCTGCCCATGCGCACGGTTCTGCGGGGTCGATCCACATGCGGGGTTGGAGTGTTGTCCCGACACAGCGTCCGCCCCGGGGATCGAAGGCCGTGACGGAGCTGCATGCTATGCGGATCACGATGTTGGGCTTCTCGCTGCGGGGCTTTCTGCTGCGGGGCTTTCTGCTGCGGGGCTTTCTGCTGCGGGGCTTTCTGGTTGCGATGTCCGCCGCGGCGGTGGCCGTGCCGTGGGGTCGGGCCGATGAGGCCTGGGACGAGGCGGGCATCTGCGGCATGACATCGCCTGTGGCGGATGCGGAGCGATCCTTTCAGCCCTACCCGATCGATCTCTGCGGTAGCTCCTGCGATGAACTCCACGGCGGCGACAGCTGCTGCGAGCCCGACAGCTGCTGTGAGGATGCGTCCGTAGGATGCTGCGGACTTGGTGAGGACCGGCCGTCCCGCCGTTTTTACATCACCGGCATACTCGGCGCGTCGTTCGCCACGCTGCAGAGCGGCGGTGTGAATACCGAGGGCGCTTTTCCGAATACGGGCCGCGCCGCGGACAACCTGTTCACCGCCGGCGGCGCCGTCGGTACGGCCATCGACCGCTCTGCCGGATTGCTGCGGCTGGAGGTCGAAGGCCGGGGCCGCGATATTCTCCCTGGCCAGACCAATAGTTTTGAACCCCCGACCCCCAGTTTTTTCTACGCCGTTCGCGCTGCCGACGGATGGTCGGTGATGGCGAATGCCTGGCGGGATTGGTATCTCACCGACCGGCTGGGCTTCTACGGGGGAGGTGGCATCGGTGCCGGTGGGTACCGGCTTTCCGTCGATGACGGTGTGGTGTCGGGATATGGACACATGGGCGGATTCGCGTGGCAGGCGGGCACCGGCACGACCTACCAGATCACGAAGCGGACGACGATCGACCTCGGATACCGGTTTTTTGACACGGTGTCGGACTCGCTGCCGTTGACCGTCAACGGCACGGGTGGCTTGCCTGCCGGCAGCTACGTGTCGAATTTCTACGCCAGTGAACTGCTGCTCTCGGTGCGGATCTACGAGCCGTTCCGCAGCCGCCCAGTCCGCTGAGACGGCGGGCGGGAGTGTCCGTTCGGACAAACTCCTGAAACGGGGGCACTCGGGCCGTTGTCGGGCCGTTGTTTTCCGCAGGTGAAGTTCGCGCATAGGCTCTCTCGACGCATGGAGAGGGGCGTCTGTCCGGTTTCCCGAAGCCAGTGGAGACGGCCAGCGCCGCGGCCAACCAGCCGGTGGACAGGCCTGCACATGACACACGCCCCTGCCATCGCCAGCTTCGACGTGGCGATTCCCGCGAGAGATCTCGACGGAACGATGATCGGACTCCCCGGCCGACTCACGCTGCCTGAAGCGGCCAGCGGGCTCGTGCTCTTTGCCCACGGTAGCGGCTCGAGCCGGTTCAGTCCCCGAAACACGTTCGTGGCCTCGGTGCTTCACGAAGCGTGGGTCGGCACGCTTTTGTTCGACCTGCTCACGGAGCAGGAGGCGACCGACCGCGCGAATGTGTTCGACATCCGCCTGCTGGCCGATCGGCTCCTGGCGGCCGTGCGTTTCGTCGCCGAGCACGAGCAGACGCGACATCTCCCGCTGGGGCTGTTCGGGGCGAGCACCGGCGCCGCAGCGGCGCTGGTGGCGGCGGCGGAGGAGCCTCGCGTGGTCGCGGTCGTGTCACGTGGCGGCCGGCCCGACCTGGCCGGCGCCGCTCTCAAGAGGGTGCATGCGCCGACCCTTCTCATCGTTGGCGGCGAAGACAGCGAGGTGCTGCAGCTCAACCAGCGGGCGCTCGCCGTTGTGCCTTGTGAGAAGCGGCTCGCGGTCGTGCCGGGGGCGACCCATCTGTTCGAGGAACCTGGGACGCTCGACGAGGCGGCCCGGCTGGCGGCGGAGTGGTGTGCGAGGCATCTGTCAGCAACAGACATTGGGGCACGAACAACCGGAGAACGAACATCATGATTGAACATGGCATTTTCAACGATCGCGAGGAGGCCGGCTGGATGCTGGTGGAGCGGCTCCGCGGCACGACCATGGAAAAGCCTCTTGTGCTGGCGATCCCACGGGGCGGTGTTGAGATCGGCGCGGTGCTGGCACGCGGCCTCGGGGCGGAACTCGACGTCGTGCTTTCGAGGAAGCTCCGGGCCCCGCATCAGCCGGAGTTGGCGCTCGGGGCCGTCTCCGAAAGTGGCGAGGTCTACCTCAATCACTTTGCCAGCGCCATGACCGACGTGGGGGATGCCTATGTCGAGGCCGAGCGTCAGCGGCAGCTCGGCGAGATCGAGCGGCGGCGGGTGATGTATCGCGCCGTGCGTCCGCAGGCGACCATCGCCGGCCGTTCGGTGATCCTCGTCGACGATGGGATCGCCACCGGGGCGACGATGATCGCCAGCCTGCGGACCGTGCGGGCCGCCGGCGCCAGGCAGATCATCGTGGCGGTGCCGGTGGGGGCGCCCGACCGGATCGATGCCATCCGGCCGCTGTGCGACCGCGTGGAATGCCTGCTCGAGCCTGAGGCGTTCTGGGCCATCGGCCAGTTTTACAGACACTTTGAGCAGGTGCCGGACGAGCGGGTGGTGGAACTGCTCCGCGAGCATGGCATGCCGGCGACGAGGTGGGAGACCGCCGCGGTCGGTCGCTGAGCGGCGGAGCCGCGAGCATCCGGCTTTGAATCAGGCTTTCGCTCTGGCTGTTACTAACCGGCGGCTGCTCCTCCGCGGGGCCCTTGCTGCTCCGTTTGTTTCCGCACGATCGCGGAGTTGACGCTCGACGAGGCAAACCCTTCGGATGACGGGGCCAACCAGCCGCCGCTATACTCCAGTGAGTCGTCTTCCGTCAGCATTTCTGGAGCATTCTCGTCATGACCGTACGATTCACCAACCAGCTTTACGTCACGTCCGTGGCGAAAGCTCTCGTGACATCATTGATCGTGGCAGTGGCATCTATTGCTATTGGCCCGATCGGCACGACCGCCGCCGAGCCCGCGCCGCCCCGGGCGGGCATGACGCAGCCGCGCAGCGGGACGACAAACCCGTTTGGTTCCGGCACCCTCACGCGGCGTTCCGACGGCACGAGCAGTCAGACGACGCCCTTTGGGTCTGGCTCGATCACGACCGAACGCGGGCCGGGCGGCAAGGCCGTCACGGGCCAGACGCAGAAGTTCGGCTCCGGCACGATCACCCGCTGGTCCGATGGCACGACCACCGAGACCCGACCGTTTGGTTCCGGCACGCTGACCACGGAGCGTGGCCGTAACGGCCAGACGGTGACCGGCCACACGCAGAAGTTCGGCAGTGGCACGATCACGAACCGGTCGGATGGATCGAGCAGCAGAAGCGAGCCCTTCGGCAGCGGCACGCTGCAGCGGGATCAGCCCGGCAGACCGCAGTCAGGCGGGAACAAATAACCGGAGTACGGAATCCCCGAGCGATGCGTGGGACCACATCACTCGCGCGGCCCATCCCGCCATACAAGCCCTCGGCGTAAGCCGGGGGATCGGATGCCACACATGGCGTCACGTCGGTTGTCGTGCCGACACAATCGCTGACGCTCCGGGCTTGTATGCGTCTTTTCCCATACAAGCCCCCGGCGTAAGCCGGGGGATCGGATGCCACACATGGCGTCACGTCGGTTGTCGTGCCGACACAATCGCTGACGCTCCGGCTTGTATGCGTCTTTCCCCATACAAGCCCTCGGCGTAAGCCGGGGGATCGGATGCCACACATGGCGTCACGTCGATACAACGAAACAGCCGTATCGCCCGCGTTTGCGAACGATACGGCTGTTTTTGGCCGCTCAGGAATACCCCCACGGGGAGTCGAACCCCGGTTTTCGGGCTGAGAACCCGACGTCCTGGGCCTCTAGACGATGGGGGCGGCTACAGGCCAATACACGCACTGGTTCTAGCAGTGTCGGACAGGCTGTCAAGCAGACTTGAGCCGACGCTTTTAGGCCGTAATCACCGGTATTTCAACGGCACATCTCACGAACGCGGCCGGAAGAGTTCTGACCTGCGAGGCCGACCCCTGCCAATCGCGAATCCAACCACCAGAGCCGCCACGGCCACCCCAGCCAGAAGCCAGCCCCGCCGCGACCGCTCCCGCTGAATAGCCTCCCGCTCGTTCCGCTCCCGATCCACCGACTCCTGCAGATGACGCGTCGCTTCCCGCAGCCGCGCTGTCTGCGACTGTGACTGGGACCGGGCGGCCAGCGTGGGGGCCAGCGTGGGGGAGAGGGCACGTGGCGGCATGGTCGCGAGTGATCCCGCCGCAGCCCAGTCAGCCGCGTCCCCCTTCCAGGCGAGTGGCAACGGCCCGTGCCGGGAGCCCGCCGCGATTGCCATCTCCACCGCCTCGACGGCCTGCAACAGTTCGGTCGGCGACTCGCACCGCTCCTCCGGATGCTTCGCCAGCAACTGTTCCACGATCCGTCCAAGTCCCGCCGGCAGTTCCGGCCGAAACGCGGCCAGCGGCATCAGCTGTTCACGTTGATGGGCCAGCGCCACAGCCACCGTGGTCGGTCCGAGAAATGGCGGCCGGCCGGCGAGCAAGTGATAGACCGTGGCGCCGAGCGAATAGAGATCGCTCCGCACGTCGACTGGCTTTCCCGCCGCCTGCTCGGGGCTCATGTAGAGCGGCGTGCCGAGCGCCATGCCCTGCTGCGTCAGTTCCAGGTCGTCCTCGAGCACCCGTGCCAGCCCGAAGTCGGCGACCTTCACCTCGCCAGCAGGAGTCACCAAAAGATTTTCCGGCTTGATGTCGCGATGCACGATCCCGGCCTGTGCCGACTTCACGAGTGCCGAGCCGACCTGCGACAACACGCTGAGGGCTTGAGTCGCATCGAGCGGGCCACGAGCCAGCAGCCAGGCCTTGAGCGACGGTCCGGCGACATATTCCTCGGCGAGGAAGTGAATCTGATCGACGCAGGCGACCTCATGAATCTGGACGATGTTGCCATGGACGAGCGCCGCCGCCGCCCGCGCCTCCTGGGAGAATCGCTCCACGGCCCCCGGATGCCGCAACGTCTCGCCGCGGAGAACCTTCACCGCCACCTGCCGCCCCAGTGATTGTTGCTCGGCCAGGTAGACGTCTGCCATCGCGCCGCTGCCCAGACGGCGCAGGAGCCGATATCCCCCGAAGCTTCGTCCGGAAAGGTCGTTTCGATCGGCAGCGGTAGGTTCGGGCTGTGTCATGGAACTTGAGTATCGACGCCGCCCGGCCAACCGGCAAACCGCTTCACAACACGACCGGTTCAAGATCCCCGAAGAGTCGGTGGACCGTCGGTTTCCGTGGCCAGGCTATTCATCCCGCGGTGCGGCGGCCCGCCGACGGCCACCGAAAAGCATCCTCATGCCGAGGATCGCCAAGGCCGCCCCTCCCGCGGCCGACAGCATCGCCCGCCCGTTGGTCGTGACGTTGAAGATGGCGGCAAGCTCGGCCGAAGTGGGCAGGCTGACGGTCCATGGTATGGGTGTCGGCTGGCCTTCTGGCAGCGTCGCCGGGACCGCGGCGAAGGCCTCCCTGGAGGGACTGTATCCGGCAGGCGACTGCCCGGGAGGCCCGTCGATCGTTGCCGCCGCCATCCTCATTCGGGTCGCGGGATCGGCACCGCTCTGCCCGGCACCTTCCTGCCCGGGATCGCCCTGACCGCCACTGCCAGCCCCCGGATCGTTGAATACCGCAACGGCCGGGGGCGTGAAGCCGTTCGAGCCGACGCTGGCCAGAAACGTCCGCAGTCGCGTCGAGCAACTGCCGATCGTGTGACCGTTATTCTGTCCGAAGAGCACGCCGGCGAGTTCACCACGTTCGTTGAGGATCGGTCCGCCGGAGTCGCCCTGCCTGGCCCCGGCCGCGAGTTCCACGAACTCCTTCGGATAGCCCGTGCCCGGTGAGAGATACTCGGTGCAGCGTCCGGTCTGGGCGCGATAAGGGCCACGACCGTAGCCGGCGATCGTCAGCAGGTCACCTGGCGAGGGAGGGGTTGCCGCGAGGGGAACGGGCGTCGCCGGTGGTTTCCAGATGACGAGCGCCGCGAGATCCCACGCCTCGTCCCAGCGGACGACGGTGCCAGCCGTCTGGAAGCCATCGGGAAACTGGACGAGCACGGCTGATCGGCTGTCGCGGACAACATGCCAGTTGGTGAGCACGATCGCCTGCTCGCGGTTGGCATCGACCAACACGCCTGACCCGAGCGAGGCCCCGGCCTTTTCCGCTGCCACGATCCGCACTACCGCCGGGTGCGGCGTCTGTCCGCTCAACAGGTAGTCGGAGAAGGCCTCCGGCTCCCAGGTGGAGTTGGCCTGCGGTAGTGGGCCCGAGCCCCCGGGCAGTTGGGCCTCCACCTCGATACTCACCCCGCCGAGCAGGCACGCTGCCGCCAGCCGAAGAACGATGCGACAGGAGACAACTCCACCGGCACTCGGTTTCTGTCTTGTGCGCAAGCTCATTGCCCGGCGTACCCAGCTGTGGTGGCAGGGACCTTTTCTAGCGCGGCTTTTCTAGCGCGGCTTTTCTAGCGCGGCGTTTCTATCGTGCGGCGCCGCGTGTTGCCTGCCGGCGAGTCTCCCTGTTGACGATCCGCTTGAGGAGTTCGCGGCGGAGTCGCTCACGCTCGCGGAGGGCTTCCAACTCCGGAGTGGCCGCGGTTGCCGAGGTGGAGAGGAGGCCGTTCTGGTGGCTGATCATGGACAAAGCTCCTGACTGCTGGGCGGCGACCGGCCTTCGCCGCAACGGTGCTTATCGCCTCAAGGCTCCGGCGTCCGTCAGGAAAAAAAGGCCGGCATGCTGCGGTCGTCATAACCGGCAGAGTCTGCCAGGAGGCGTCTGCCTGCTGGGGCCCGCATCAGTGCCGCTCGGGGCCGCCGCCAGGTGACGTGGACGGCACCACGGCAAACCCCGCGGTGCGGAGGTGCTTGTGGAGCCTCTGCACATGGTCACGGTCTGAGGTTTCGACCGTCACTTCAACGCTCGTCACAAAGACATCAGGGCCGGAAAAGGCCCGGTCGTGCACGATCTCCTGCACGCTGGCGCCCGCCTCCGCGATGGCCGCGGTCAGCTTGGCAATGCCGCCCGGGCGGTCGGTCACCTGCGTCGTAAACCGCCAGAGACGGCCGTCGGCGGTCAGGCCATGCTTGATCACGCGGTCGAGGATAGTGAGATCGATGTTGCCGCCGCAGAGCAGGAGCACCACCCTGCGGCCGGCGAATTCCTTTCCCACGTCGCCCATGACCGCGGCGAGCGCCGCCGCCCCGGCCCCTTCCACGACGGTCTTCTCCAGTTCGAGCAGGCGGAGCACCGCCAGCGAGATCGCCTGCTCGTCCACGGTGACCACTCGATCGACCAGCGGCGCCGCGATCGCAAACGGCAGGGCTCCGACCCTGCCCACGGCCAGACCGTCGGCGAGTGTCGGCCGCGTCGGCACCTGCACCGGGCTGCCGGCAGCCAGTGACGGAGTCAGGCTGCCGGCGGCTGTCGGTTCGACGGCGATGATCTTGATGTCGGGCCTGAGGGTCTTGGCCACGGTGGCCACACCGGCCAGCAGTCCGGCCCCCCCGGTGGGCACGACGATCACCTCGGCATCGG
>JBIIFB010000144.1:0-9997 GCA_044237545.1 Pirellulales bacterium | reverse complement strand
TGTGGTCAGCGAGAAAACAAAGACTCTGGTCACGCTGGGAACAGCAGACATGATGAAACGCTCGTCCGTGGGCCAGGATCAATCGGCATGTCGATCCGACGAGCGACAGCATAACGGAATCGACGACAGCCTTCAGAACTCAAGATCGCCGGTGACTGTTTCCTCAGCCTGTTCCTCAGGGTTCTCATGCCCAGCCCCGCCCACCGACCCCGACCGCTCCAGCTCCCGCTGGCAGTCGATGCACATGGTGGCATAGGGCAGGGCGTTGAGGCGGGCGAGGGGAATCTTGCCGTTGCAGACCTCGCAGGAGCCGTATTTGCCGGCACGCATCCGCTCGAGCGCGTTTTCGATATTGGCCAGTTCCCGGCTTTCCACCTCGGCGAGCTGAGAGCTGATCTCATCCTGGGTCGAGTCGTAGGCGGCATCGATCACGTCGCCCGGCGATTCGCTCCGGAGGTCCTTGAGCAGAGAAAGGTCGCCGGCAAGCGCGCTCCGCAATGCATCGCGGCGGCGGACGAGAATCGCCCGCAGGTTCACCAGTGAATCTTTTCGTGCCATGGGTGTTGCTCCTCGCCCAGTTCTGCGGCCTCACAAAAACCATTGAAAACCGGGCCGTCAAAAACCGGGTTGCAACCAATACTACGGGTCGCCTGCCGAGTTGGTTCGTTCCCCGTCCCCACCACCCTCATTTTCCGAATATCGGCCGAAAGGCGACCGAAAATGCAGGAAAAATCGACCGTGACAGTTGGATCGACCCCCGCCGGGAACATAAAGCACGGGAAACAGCCCGGCAGGCTGGCTTTTTGACAGTCGCGGTCAGCGTTCGGGCGACGCAAAGCACCAGACCGTGCCGTCGTCGGAGGCGATCACGACATGCCCCGCCGCCACTGCAGCCCCGGCTGAAAAGCCCCCGCCGGCGTCGAATTCCCAAGCGGTTTCACCCGTTGCGACGTCGAGGGCCGCGATCTTTCCCGCACTGTCGGCCACGATCGTCACAGGCCCGCCCTCTTTGGTGGCGGCCACGATCGGTGACGCATCGACCTTCCCCCGCATGGGATGTCGCCATTGCTGCACGCCATCGACGATCGAGAATGCCTCGACCGCCTTGCCACGCGAACCCACGATGACGAGGCCTTCGACGATCGCCGCGCTCGAGCGGTAGGACTGGCCGTTGGCGGCCGCCTGAACCCTCCAGGCAACGTCGGCTTTCAGGAAATCGATCGCAAAGAATCCGCCCCCCTCCGTGCCGAAAAACACCCGATCGCCTGCCGCGGCGGGCGTGGTGCCCGTCGGTCCATCGATCGCCACGGCCGCCTTCTCCTCGCCACTCTGGGCGTCGATCACGTGCAGTTTGCCGTCGCACCCTGCCAGAAACACCCGGTCGCCAGCGGCGGATCGGGCCACCGTTGGCGAACAGCGGATCTGATCGGCGATCGAATGCTTCCAGAGCAGCATGCCGTCGACCAACCGCAGGCTCGAGAGCGATGCGTCTTGCGAGCCGACGAGCACCCGCCCCCCCTCGCCACCGCCGCCGAGGATTGTCGGGCCGCCCGAGATCTCCCCCTCGGTTTCGTATTCCCACACCACCGCGCCGGTGGCGCGGTCGAACGCCCGCACCACGCCTGTGTCGTCTCCCGCCACCACGAGCGGCGCCGCGGGATCGAGTGACACGGCTGCCGCCGAAGAAAACCCGGCCGCCTCGGCCTTGAACGACCAGAGCGTTTCGCCGGTCTCGAGATGCAGCGCGGAGAAGGTGCCGTCCAGATCGCCGAGAAAGATCGTGCCACCGACGATCACCGGCACGGCACCGAAGGCTGTTTTTTCGAAACTGCGGTGCCACTTCTCGTCGAGCGGCAGTCTGAGCACCGCCGCCGAACGGCCGGTGCCGGCAGCGCAGCCGCGAGCCAGCGGCCACGCATCGGCCGGGGCCGCATCATCGGCGGCTGCGAAGCAAGGCCGCATGGTCGAGAGAATGGTCGAGAGGATTATGAACAGCATGATGAAGCGGGCGACGTGGCGTTCCAGACCAGACTGGATACTCTGGGTTGTCCTTTTCATCGGGCGGCCTCGTAGAGGCGGGCGAGGTCATCAACGCCGACGGTCCGCGGGTTGAATCCGGCGGTCCATTGGGTCGCAGCGGCGGCGGCCAACGCAGGGATATCGGGCGTGATGATCCCCAGTTCCGCGAGCGAACCGGCCAGCCGCCCGCGGTCGAGCAGGCCGGCAACCCAGTCTGCGATCCGTTCCGCCGCGGGCCTGCCGGTGGCCATTCCCACGTCGTCGAGATCAGCCGCGAGTTCGGCATAGCGGTATTCGGATGCCGCGGCGTTGAACCGCACGACATGGGGCAGCATCAGACCGACTGCCTGACCGTGCACCACCGAATGGGTTGCGGTGAGCGGATTGGCGAGTGCATGGGCCGCCCCCAGCATGGCGTTTTCGATGGCGAGGCCGGCCCAGGCGGCGCCGAGTTGCACGGCCTCGCGGGCGGCCACGTCGGCGGCATCGGCAAAGACGCGGGGCAGGTTTCCTGCGAGGAGCCGCCAGGCTTGTCGCGAGAAGAGTCGGGAGGCCGGCGTCGCGGCCCGGCTGACATGGCTCTCGAGCGCATGCGACAGGGCATCGATGCCCGTGAGCACGGTCACTCTGGGCGGTTGCGTGAGGGTGAGGGCGACGTCGAGGATCGCCGCGCGGAAGGCGGCCCGGGTGTCGCCACAGGCCATTTTCATGCCTGTCGATGGGTCGCTGATCAGTGCGAACGACTGCGTCTCACTGCCGGTGCCTGCCGTCGTCGGCACGGCGATCGAGGGGAGCATCGGCCCGGTGGCCTTGCCACGGCCGTGGTAGTCGTGCATCCGGCCGCCGCACGACAGCAGAAAGTTGATTCCCTTGGCACAGTCCATCGAGCTACCGCCGCCGAGGCCGACGATCAGGTCGGGGCGAAACTCCCTCGCGACGGCCGTGCCGGCCTCGACCTGTGCGGTCGTCGGGTTTTCCCCAAACTGGTCGAAGACGGCCGTGTCGATGCCCGCCGACGCCAGTGCATCGAGGCCGGCGGCCGTGTGGCCCGCCCGCACCACCCCCGGATCACTCGCGACGAGCACCCGCGTCGCGGCGAATTCGCGGGCGAGTGTGCCCAGGCGGGTCACCGTGCCGCGGCCCACCACGAGCCGTGTGGCGGCGCGGAATTCAAACGCGACGGGTGCGTCCGGTTGCGTCACAGGGCCGACTCGTTTCAGGATGCTGCGACTGCCGTTTCTGCCGGCAGTTGCACCGCCCGCGACCGGTACAGGAAGTCGATGATGTTGCCCTCGTGCGGCTGCATCCAGTCGAGCTTCGTCGTGGGAATGGGACCGAGGTTGAGCCGGTCGATGGCGGTGCAGTCGATGAGCGCCGACTGGAATGCCGGATCCTCACTGATCGCCGTGCAGACGAGCGTGGGGCCGATTTTCTCGAGCATCGCCGCCTGGGGGCACTCCACCACGCTCACGAACGGAAACATGTATTCAGCCTTGGCGATCTCGGGCTCCGGCGATGTGCAGTGGGCCACCACGGGACGCAACCAGCCGCACCGTTCCCCTTCCACGAGACGACTGCCGTAGGCGGCGGTCATATGCGAGACGCCGGGGGCTGCGAGCCCCGCCTCGATCTGCCCCCAGATCGCCTTGGCTGCGCCGGGGATCGTGAAGGCGGCGAGTTTCGCGTCGGGGTCCTGCGGCGGCTTGACATCGATCGGACCGAGCCGCTCGGCGAGGGCGGCGGCAATCTCCTTCGTATGACGGCTGGCATAGATCGCCGAAGCGTTGATGCAGCCGCGGCCGCTGTTGATTGCCACGCTTTCGGCCATCACGTCGAGATGTCGCTCCCAGTCGTCGACGCAGTCGTCACCGAGGATGAACTTTGAAAATCCCGGCCCATGCACCTGCACGCCTGGATTCGCCCGGTATTGATCGACCGTCTTGGCGCTGCCGAAGATCATGCTTCGTCGGCAGGCATTCAGGATCGCGGCGCCCACGTCGGTCGGGCCCGGATAGAGGCTGATCGCCTCCGACGGGATGCCCGCCTCGATCATGGCGGCTGCCATGCGGTAGGGGGTCCACGGTTCCTGGCTGCCCGGCCTCATCACCAGGCCGACGCCCAGCGCGATCACAGGGAGCCAGAGGGTGTGGACGCCCGGGGAGTTGCTCGGCAGCACGAGGCCGAGCACCGGCGACTGTGCCTGGTAGCTCACGACCACGCCGCGGTGCTCGGTTCCGAAGCCCTTCCAGAGGATCTCCGGGGAGAGGCCGCGGGAAAGGGCGTCGAGCATGCGGTCCATATTGGCGAGCACAAACATGTTTTTCTGCATGTTGGCCCGGCAGAGCGACTCCGGCAGGCCGGTGGTGGCCGACTGCTGCTTGACGAAGTCTTCCGGTGATTGCTTCGTGTCGCCGACGGTGAGCGTGCCGTGCGCGTAGAGATTGCCAGCCGTCTGGAGCCGCTCGACGATCTCCTCGGGATCGACGGCCAAGAGTGCCGCGCGGGCCTTCCCGGCCTTTTGCAGATCGCGGCCGACGATCGCGCCGCCTACCTGGCTGACCTCGGCGACCTTTTCGCCGGTGAGAAAGTGGACCAGCGTGTCGCGTTCGAGCGATTCGTAGGGCTTGCCGAAACGATAGGCGGGCAAATGCATCAGTAGACTCCTACGGTGGTGGATGCGGCGAGGGCACGGAACGGACGCACGCCGCTGATGCCGTCCCACGGGTAGTGGACATAGGGGAGTTCCCGTTCCCCCTCATCTCGCTCCAGAAATCCCGGGATGAACGTCTCCTGGGTGAGCGTGGTGAGGCGGACTCGGCCGGTGCCGCCGTAGGGAACGACAGTATTCGTGTCATCGAAGTCGACGACCTCGATCACGGCCCGCGGTTGCGGGGCGTAGTAGGCGATCGTGTAGCCGTCGGCGGGCACGACCGGCCGTGAGGCGGCCAGGCCCATCAGCGTGTTGCCGTAGGTCGGGGTCATGTAGGCTCCGTCGAGCAATTCCTCCACGGCGAACCTCGTCCACTGTGGTGTGAACTCGGTGCCGCCGGAGAAAATCCCGGTGATGCCCGCCTTGCGGAGCGTGGTGCCCTTCTTTTCGAGGGCCAACGCCAGGGATTCAAGCAGCTTCGGCGTGGTGAACAGGCAGCGGATGTCGTGGCCGGCTTCGAGGATCGTGATGGCCTGATCGATGCAGTGCTGCTTGTAGGCCTCGAGGTGTTCCATCCAGCCCTTCTGGATGAGTTTGATCACCCAGCGCGGGTCGAGGTCGACGCAGAAGCAGATGCCGCCGCGGTACTGGGCGAGGTGCTCGATCGAGAGGCGAAGCCGGCGGGGACCGCTGGGGCCGAGCATCAGCCAGTTGGCACCGCGCGGAAAATATTCATCGGGCAGTGTGTCGCTGAACTGCTCGTAATCGGTGCGGAAGTCACGGTGGTTGACGCGGGACTTCGGCACACCGGTCGTGCCCCCGGTCTCGAACACGAACATCGGCTTGTCGGCCAGGCCCTTCGGCACCCAGCGACGGACGGGGCCCCCGCGGAGCCACTCATCCTCAAACGGAGGAAACTTCTTCAGGTCTTCGTAGCACTTCACGTCCTTGAGGGGATCGAAAGACAGCGAGGCCGCGTAGTCGAGCCAGAAGGGGCAGCCGGTGGAGGGATGGAAATGCCAGGCCATCGTCTCCACGGTGTGAGCGTCGAGCCGGGCCCGGGCCGCGGCTACGGCCGCGGCATCGGCCACTGCGAAGACCGATGGTGTGCCAGCGACGGCAGGGGCGGCGGCATGAGAACCGATTGAAGATGCCATGGTGGTTTCCGAAGAGGGTGTGAGCAGAGGGTGTGCCAGAGACAAATCCGATGTGTGAATACGAGGCGGAAAGCCCGACAGGGAGACGGCACGCGGACGCAGAGCCGCGTTGCGGGGCCAGGAAGCAACGTTAGCTTTCCGTCGGTTTTTCAGCCGGCGGCTGCGGTGGCTGGGCGCCGAGTTGCGACAGGAGTTGCAGCACGCCGTTGAAGTGGGCAAGCCGCGGGCCGAAGCGATCGAGAAAGTCGCCGAGGGCGTAGTCGCTGTCGGAGAAGCTCTCGGCGTTTTCGTAGGCCTCGGTGGCGATATTCGAGAGAAACTCGGCATGGACTTTCGAGAGCGACTCCGCGGCATGGCGGCAGGCCGTGGCCAGTTTCGGATTGGCTTCCTTCCATGCCTTGAGCTCAGCGTTGCGTTGCCGCTGTTGGAGCGAGACCTGATTCACCAGTTCGGCGAGTAATTCGCACGAACGGTGCTGCAAGACGACCATGTCGCGGAGCAGCCGGCTGGTCTCCGAAGCATCGGCCGTCGGCGGCGGAGAGGGGACCGTTGAGCTGATCGTGGAGGCCGAGATGTCGAGTTGCGTGCAGACCTGCGGAACGTCGTTCATGAGTGCTCTCGCGGCGGAAGGGCCCAAAACGCTGCATTATCTTAGGCAGCATGCGGGTTCTTTTCCACGCGGCGGCATTTTCGGGCGGTGTGACCGTCAGGGTTTCCCCAGCTTCCGCGCCACGGGCTGGGCCGACCGGGATGCGGGAGGCCTGCAGGCTGCCGCTCAAGTGGACGGGTGGGATGCCCGATGGTTGGTTCGGAAGGGGTTGGACGCAGGGACGCGGCCGGCCGGTCTGGGCGGAGGGATCGAACGCAGCATGGAGCAGAAGTCGACCGAGACAGCGGGCGGACCGGGAGCAGGGCCGCGGGCCTACGGGTTTCTCACGGCGGTGGAGTCGGGATCGCATGGCGTCTTCGGCGGCTACCTGCTGGTCGACCCGCTGGGGCGGCCGCTCGAATTCCACTGCACGGCGCCTGTGAAGGTGTCGCGGGCCCAGCAGATCCTGTTCGGCTCCACGCTGCAGGCGCACCTGCACGGCCAGCAGATCGGCGGCACCCTCCTGGCCGAGGGCAGCATAACGCCCGAGCTGGTGCTGACGGATCTCGAGGCGATGCTGCACGTGCGGAGCCACACGAAACTGCCTGTTGCACTGGTCCGAAGCGGGGCCGCTAGCCCGCTGGGCGGCAGCAGCTTTCTGGTGGGCAACACGAGCGTGAGTCCGCATGCCAACGATTGCGGTCGCGGGGCAGAGTTGCAGGAGAGGCTGGCGGAACTCGCGGCCACCGTCGATCTCTGTGAACCGTTCGAACGGATCCGGGCCGCCATTGACGAGGCCCAGCGGCACTGAGTCGGCACCCGTCCGGGGATGTCGGCAGGTCGCGTCGAGGGCGGGCCCGAAGATCGCCGAGGAGTCTTTTGATGACAGCAGATTCGAGGGAAGCCCGGCCTGTGCATTCGTGGGTGGGGTCTGCGCTGATGCTCCCAACGGTTACGGTCGCCGATCGCGTCGATCTCCAGATCGCCCCACCGCGTGCGCTGCGGTTCCCGATCGAAGCCCCGCGGCCCGTCGTCACGAAGGTCGGCCTGGTCGATCCACGGCCCGCAGTGCGGAGCTTCCGGTTTCAGCCGTCGTCGGCCCTGCCAGCGGCCGCGTCGAAGCCAGCATCGAAATCGCTGCCATTTCCCGCGGCGGTCTCGCTCGCGGCGGTGCCCGGGCAGGGAGGGCCAGATGCCGCGGCAGTCGCCGGTGCGACGTCACCGGCCCCGAAGCGGACACGGATCGCCCCGCCGGCGGATGTCGTCAAACTCTCGGAGCGGTTTTTCTATCTCCTGCAGCCGGACCTCGAGACGATCCTCGAGACCAGCAGCCTCGATTTTCCCCGGCAGCCGTTTCCGTTCCAGTTCGACGGCATGGCGTTTCTCATGCCGCGGCATGGCGCGGTGCTGGCCGACGAGATGGGGCTTGGCAAATCGATGCAGGCGATCTCGTCGATCAGGCTGCTCGTGCGGTCGGGCGAGGCCCGCCGCGTGCTCGTCGTCTGCCCCAAGGGGCTCGTCAGCAACTGGACCCGGGAACTTGCCGATTGGGCACCGGAGATCCTGGTTGCTGTGATCGAGGGAGACCAGCAGCGACGGCGGTGGCAATGGTCCCTCGCCGACGTGCCGGTGAAGGTCGCCAACTACGAGGTGCTCGTCCGTGACCGGGACCTGATCGCGGAACTCGGGCTGTCGTTCGATCTGATGGTGCTCGACGAGGCGCAGCGGATCAAAAACCGGGCGAGCCAGACGAGCGAGGCGGTGCGGTCGGTGCCGCGTCGGCGCAGCTGGGCCCTCACGGGCACGCCCGTTGAAAACAGTGCGGACGATCTGGTCGGTGTCTTCGAATTCATCGCGCCGGGCCATCTGAACGAGCGGATGTCGCCCAGGGCAATGGGGGCTGCCGCCGCCGACCACGTGCTCCGTCGCACGAAGGACAAGGTGCTTAAGGACATGCCCCCCCGGCTCAACCGCGACGAGCGAATCGAGCTCACGGCGGAGCAGCGGGAGACCTACCGTCGGGCGGAGGAGGAGGGGGTGTTGCGGCTCTCCGCGCTCGGGGAGGAGGCGACGATCCAGAACGTTTTCGAACTGGTGCTCCGACTCAAGCAGATCTGCAATTTCGACACGTTCACGGGGGACAGTGCGAAGCTCGAGTGCCTCGAGGCCGATCTCGAGGAGATCCATGCCAGCGGCAAGAAGGCGCTCGTCTTCAGCCAGTGGGTGCAGACGCTCGGTCGGATCCGTGACAGGCTGTCACGGTTTGGTGCATTGGAATACCACGGCGGCATGTCGACGGCGGCCCGCGACGAGGCGATCCGCATGTTCAAACACGAGAAAAAGCATTCCGTGCTGCTGCTCTCCTACGGCGCTGGTGCCGTGGGCCTGAATCTGCAGTTTTCGGAGTATGTGTTTCTCTTCGACCGCTGGTGGAATCCGGCGGTGGAGGATCAGGCGATCAACCGGGCCCACCGAATCGGGGCCGCCGGTGCGGTGACCGTCACCCGGTTTCTCTCCGCGAACACGATCGAGGAGCGGATCGACGAGGTGCTCAGGCGGAAGCGGGATCTTTCCGACTTGATCTTGTCGCAGGCGGAGGCGCCGGCCACCAGCGGCCTCACGCAGGACGACATCTTTGCGCTCTTCAAGCTCGCGCCGCCGCGGCCGGCGGTGTCGCTCCGGGCTGCGGCCTGACGTCGCTTGTCTGCGTGTCGCAAAGATTTTGCTGGGCGACAGGTTTCCAGCGTGTCGTGGAGAAAGCGTGCAGCGTTCGGGCATCCCTGCGCACGGATTCGTATCGCAAGTCGTTGCGATGAAACAACTCTCGGGACGCGATCGGTAAAAAAAGCGAGGTGGGTTGTCCGCGGTGAACCACCGCGCGTATGAATGCACAGACGAGGCAATCACCTGCGGGCACGCGCATGCCGCAGGTGGTGGCTGAGTCGAAATACTGACAACTGATGTGTCGGAAAACGAGTTGAGGAACAACCCGGCCAAGGCTGGGGGGTTCTGCAACGCGAGAGCCGGCGCGAGTGAGCACACGGGTGTTCGTTCGCGCCGGCTTTTTTTGTTTTTCGCTGCGTTCAGCCTGTTTCATGCCCGTCTCACGAGGTCGCTGGAGCCAGCCATGAACGTTTTCGACACGCTTTTTCCGAAGCGGACCCGTGTTCCGAATCGCACGCGGACGGACGGTGGTCGGCCGCATGGAAGGCTCGCGGAGCGAAGAAACCGGGTTCGGGAACTCGAAACCGCCGAGCAGCTCGAGCAGCGGTTTGCACTGGCCGTCGTGACACCCTTTACGGTCGCCTACGAGACGAATGCGCGGGGCGACATCACGATCGCGGCCAATACGCTCATGACTGCGCCGGGCAATACACAGGCCGCAATCGACGCGCGGAACGGTGTGGGATCGAACCTCAATGATGACGACTGGCTGATGGCCTATGTCGACATCGATGGGGATGCGACGACGTTCAATTCCAGCTCGGCGAACCTCGTCATGCCGGCGGACGCTGACGTGCTGTTTGCCGGTCTTTACTGGGGCGCCCGGGCGAATTCCGCCGTGACGAACGACGTGCTCCA
>JBIIFB010000271.1:0-3276 GCA_044237545.1 Pirellulales bacterium | reverse complement strand
CCTGCTCGAAGCACCGACTGGCTGGAAGCGGGTGCAGCCGAAGTCTGGAATCGTCGAAACGGAGTTCGCCATTCCGTCCGCAGCCGACATGGCACCGGGGCGGATGACCGTGATGGGGGCCGGCGGCAGCGTGCAGGCCAACGTCGATCGTTGGTATGGCCAGTTTGCCCAGCCCGACGGGAGCGCCACGAAGGACAAGGCCACCACCAAGACGATCAAACTCGCCGGCTGCACCGTGACCATGGTCGACGTGGCGGGCATTTACAAAGACATGCCGGGCGGACCGTTCGCCGGGGGCAAGACGGTCGAGCGGCCCGACTACCGCATGCTGGCCGCGATCGTTGAAACCCCCGAGGCCGGAAGCCACTTCATCAAGTTTTACGGACCAGCCGCGACCGTGGCCAAGCAGGCCGATGGCTTCCGCACGATGATCGAGGGAATGGTTCCCGCCGGAAAGTAAACTGCCGGAAAGTAAACTGCCTCGCCAGCCGGTCGTGGACGCAGTCGCGCTCCAGCGAAGCACAGGAACGAAGTACCAGAGCCAGCACGAGAGCGCGAGCCAGTACCAGCCGTGAATCCCCACCCAGGATGATTCGCCCATGAAAATTCAGGAATTTCTCGAACATCACGGCATCGCCGGCAACCCGTTTGCCGAGGAAGACGCGCAGAACGACACGGTCTTCAAGCGGACCTGCCTGGAATCGACGTTCCACCCCGCCTGGGACAAGATCTACGGTGATCCCGCCGATCCGAGCACAGCGATCGTGTTTGGCGAAAAGGGCGCGGGTAAGACGGCGCTCAAACTGCAGATGGTGCGACAGTTCGACCGGCATAATGCAGAGCATCCCGATCGGCAGACGCTCGTCGTGCTCTATGACGACTTCAATCCCTTTCTCGATCGGTTCGTCAGCCGCGTCGGGCCGAATCGACCGGTCGACAAGGTGCTCTCCCAGTGGAAGCTCTGGGATCACATGGACGCGATCCTGGCGCTGGCAGTCACGCAGTTTGTCACCACGCTCGTCGATCGCCCGGCACGCGAAGCCGCGGCCCGGCCCAGGCTCACGCCTCCGCAGGCTCGAGATCTCAGCCTGCTGGCCGCCTGCTACGACCAGTCGACCGCCGAGACCTTTCCCTCGCGGTGGCGGAAACTCCGGGGTCGCGTGGGCTATCAAGCCTGGCAGGGCCTCTGGCCGACGGCGGTCGGGCTGGCGGCCACGCTCGTATTCGGGCTCGCACTGCTGGTTGGTTTTCAGCGAAGTTCACTGGCCTGGGCCGGGGCGTGGTGGCCGTGGCTGATTCTCGCAGCCGCCTGGGCGCCCTGGGCCTGGCGACGTGCCCGGAGCTGGTGGCTGGCCACGCGGATCGTGCGGAGCATGCGAACGGGCAACCGCACCACCGGCCAACTGGCCAGGGCGTTGTCGCGGGTCCCGGAGGTGGATCTCGCCGGGCAGCCACTGCCTGCCTCGGCCCGCAGCGACGACCGCTACGAACTGCTCGCAAAATTCCAGGGCATTCTGGCCGCGCAGGGCTACGCCGGCATGGTCGTGATCGTGGATCGGCTCGATGAACCGCACCTGATCAACGGCTCAGCCGAGAGGATGCGGCAGGTGATCTGGCCAATGCTCGACAACAAGTTTCTCAAGTCTCCCGGCATCGGCATGAAGTTGCTCCTGCCGCTGGAGCTCTATCGCTTTATCGAACGTGAGGACGAGCAGTTCAATCAGCGAGCCCGACTCGACAAGCAAAACCTCGTGCCCTCGCTCGAGTGGTCGGGCGAAACGCTCTACGACATCGCCTCCACCCGCGTGAAGGCGGCGAGCGTGGGCAGCCCACCGGCCACGCTCGCGCAACTCTTCGAGCCGGAGGTCGATCAGCGACGCCTGCTCGATGGCCTCCGCAGTCTCCGCGTGCCGCGGCAGTTGTTCAAGTTTCTCTACCGCCTACTCGTGGCCCACTGCCATGCCCACACCGGCGAGCAGGCGGTCTACAAGATTCCGCTCGAGCGCTTTGACACGGTGTTGGCCGTGTTCCGCCGCGACCAAGACGCCTTCGATCGCGGCCTGGCACCGCGTTAGTGATCCATGCAGGGTGAGAACGACGTTCATACGCTCGTGGTCGGCCGCGAGGCGATGGCCTGCCGGTTTGAGCTCGTGTTCAACGCCGGCGAGGTGCCCGACGCCACGGCGATCGCGGTCGACTGTCTGGATCTGGTCGACGAGATCGAGAATCGGATCACGGTCTATCGCGACACGAGCGAACTGTCGCGGATCAACGCCACGGCGGCATCCGGCTGGCAGCCCGTCGAGGGCGATCTGTTTGACCTGCTGCTGCAGGCTCGCGAGCTTTACGATCGGACCGCGGGCGGCTTCGACATGGCGGCCGGTGCCCTGGTGAGAACCTGGGGTTTTCTACGCCGCCAAGGGAGAACGCCTACGGCCGAGGAACTGACGCAGGCCCGTGCAGCGGCGGGCATGCAATGGGTGGAATTCGATCACGAAGGCCGTAGGGTGCGGTTCACCAGGCCGGGGGTCGAACTGAATCCGGGGGCCATCGGCAAAGGCTGGGCGATTGATCGGGTGATCGACCTTCTCCGCGAGCGGAATGTGCCAAGCGCGCTGGTGCATGGCGGGGCAAGCAGCGTGCGGGCGATCGGTGCGCAGGGCCAACCGCTGCCGGAGCGGCGGGCCTGGCCGGTGGGGCTGCGGCATCCGTTGCGGCCAGGAAGGCGGCTGGCGACGGTGCAGCTCGAGAATAAGGCGCTTGGTACCAGCGGATCGGGTACGCAATTTTTTATCGATCGGGGCCGCAGGCTTGGCCACATCCTCGATCCCCGCACCGGCGTGCCGGCGGAGGGCGTGCTCTCGGCGACAGTGGTTGCGGCCACGGCCGCCGAGGCCGACAGTCTCTCGACGGCGCTCTACGTGCTTGGGCCCGCGGGGCTCTCTCGGGTGGCTCCGCCGGGGGGAACGACCTCTGCGATCCTGGTCATGCCCGGCGAGGCTGCGGGGGCGGTTCGCGTGCTGACGGCCAACCTCGACGCGGCCGCGTTTGCAATCGAGCCGGGCGAGGGTGTGGAGACCTGACAGAAGTGGTCCGGCCCCTGGCAGCCCCAAAATGCGGCCAGGGCACGCATCCACATCTGGATGAGACCGCGGCGAAAAACTGAACGGCGTGTCTTTTCCGATGGCTGGGGTACACTTTGGGGTCCCGGCCTGTCGCCCTCGCGCCCCCGTTCCCTCACCCCGGTTTCAGACTTCCCGCCCCCGCGATACCCAT
>JBIIFB010000143.1:0-10064 GCA_044237545.1 Pirellulales bacterium | reverse complement strand
GTCCGTGAACCGGCCTCCAGCGTCACCGCCTTCGAAAGCATGAACGGGATACCCCAGGCATTACCCGCCCGGGAGAGCAGGACCTGAATTCGCCCCGGGTTGCGGCGGACGCTCGCTTCATAGCCACCGGCCGCGAAATCACCGCGCTCAATCGCCGTGCCCTCGACGAGCGAGGCAGCAGCGATATCGCAATCCCAGAAGTGATCGACAAGGCTCTTCCGCCGGGTGGAGTCGTAGCGAACCAGTCGCTCAAGCCCCTCCTGCTTGAAGCGTGCCACCTGCGAAGCATCGACCACGCTCCGGGCGTTTCCGGGGCCGGCCAGCACCTGCGCGTGGTAGGCCTCGGGCCGCCGGTCGAGGGTGGCGAGAAGGTTGTGCTCCTGATCCCGGAGGTCGAGTTCGTAGAGCATGCCGCCCCTGGCCGGCGCGATCCAGGCATCGAGGCCGTCGCTCGTCAGGCGGACCTCCGTCCGTCCATCGAAATCGTAGTCGTCGGTCGTAGCCTCGACCCACGGGGCCCGCCGGTTCTCCGCCCGGTCGGCGGCGGTGTCGGCGACGATCAGCTCGCGATAGATGGCGTTGCGGAGATGCGGCAGGTAGATGCCACCGAAGGCACCGTGCCAGTAGGCGCAGTTGCACTGCCCGCGATAAAGAGCCTGCGTGGCCTGCGCGAGCGCTAGGGCTGCAGGGCTGCCAATGGCTGATTTGGGGGCTGATGTGGGGGCTGGTTCGGTGGCCGAAAGCCGTTCGAGCCGCCGGCTCACGGACATCATCCGGGCATACATCTCATTGGCTTCGGGATACCGCATCCGGAAGTTTCGCCACGAGCCACCCCGTAGAAATCGGGCCACGCCAGCCAGCCGCGGATCCAAACCACAGGCCTTTCTCGCCTCAATGCAGGCCAGCTGTGATTCCGGCGGCAGCACCCACTCCATCATTTCGCGGTAGCTGCATTCGGGCAGCCAGACCGTGCCGGCCGGCGGCACATCGCGGACAACCTCCGACGGCAGGCACATCGAGATCCAGTCGGCGTTGGCCTCGAGCAATCCAAAAAAGGTCTCCAGCCAGCCCTCGTCGAAACAGGCCTTCCGCGTGTCGGGCCAGACACCGAACTTCTCGCCGTCGTCGCCGAAAACAGCCAGCGCCCCATGTCGGCGCGAGGCCAAGAACCGCAGATGGTCGATCGTGGCCTGCGGCGCGGCAAATGGGATCACGTAGCGAAGGTGCTCGCTCACCGGGAAGACGGCGAGGGTGGCACCGTCGCCCTCGGTCAGCCAGTAGCGATCGAGCTGCTCGTCGGGAAGTCCGGCCGCCTTGAAGTGGGAGTCGTCGAGGATCGTCCACTCGATGCCGGCGGCGGCGATGTCGCGGGCCATGCCCGGATCCCAGACCCGCTCAGCCACCCACATGCCGGTGACCTTCGTCTGGAACCGACGCTCGAGCCACTCCGTCGACATTCGAATCTGGCCGATGCGGTCCCGCGCCGGCAGCATGGCCAGCACAGGCTCGTAGAACGCCCCGCCGACGATTTCAATCTGTCGTTCGGCGACCAGTCGGGCCACCCGATCGAGATAGTCTGGGTGGTGTCGTTCGAACCACTCGGCCAAGGGACCGCTGGTGTGGAGTGCCAGACGAATGCCGGGATGGCGTTCGAGCAGCGCCAAAAAAGGCAGATAACTGTCCTGGTAGGCCTGTTCGATAACGCCGTCGAAGTTGCCTACGGGCTGATGGTCGTGGAGAACGAAGACAAGCCGGACGGCGGGCGACATGATGGCAACCGGGGGTTGGCGCAAAAAGTGTGTGTCGAGATTGTCAGGGCTGATGCCCCCCGCGCCAAACGGGTTTTTGGTATTTGGGGGCGATCCGACCCCCTGCGTGTCGCTGGTGGGACGGCTGGTGCCGGCTGGGAAACATGGATGGGACGCGTTCACGCCTCGCGGAGCCGTCGGGCCGAGTCCTGCGGCGTGGCCGTCGTGATGTGACAGCCGGCTCCCAGTTCGAACCCGGCCAGACCATTGATCCGTGGCATGATCTCCAGGTGCCAGTGCCACCGGGCAGGGGCGGCCGACGCAGCGTCTGTGCCGGCGGGCTGTGCATGCGGTGGTGCATGATACGGTGGCTGATGGAGCCACCAGTTGTAGTCGGCCTGGGGAACGAGCCTGTCGAGCCGAGCAACGAATGACTGCGTCAGTGCGGCAAGTGCCGCCACGCGGTTCGGGCTGGTCGCGTGGAAGTAGGGCTCGGCCGTCTGCGGCAGGATCCAGGTCTCGAAAGGCTGCCGCGGGGCGGGCGGCACCACCATCACCAGATCGCTCTCTTTTGCAACGATTCGCCCATCGGCCGCGGCCTGCCGCAGCAGTTCGCCAAATGGATCGCTAAATGAATCACCAAGTGGATCACCAAATGGATCACCAGAGCAACCCATCGCTGTCAGTTCGGCCTGGATCGCGGGCGGCACGAAGTCGAGGCCGACGAGCTGGCTGTGGACGTGTTCCAGCGATGCGCCCGCACGAACGCCAGAGTTTTTGAAGACCGTGGCCCAGGCGATGTCGTTACGTTGCGAGAGCAGCGCAAGCCGCTCCTGACAGAGCTCCCACACCCCCCGCCAGTCGTCGGGATCGATTGCGAGAATGCTCCGCAGATGGGCAGGCGATTCGATGACGACGTCGTGCACGCCGCGGGCAGGCCGCGGGGACTGCGGCTCACCATCCGCAGCCGTCGGGCTCGAGGTGGCAGCAGTGACGATTGGAAACCGGTTGGGAACGATCCGGGCCCGCCAGGGCTCAGCATGGGACCGGGGTGTCCGGAGCAGGTCGGGGGGGGTGAGCGACTCGTTGCCAACGCAGAACGGGCAGCGGACCTGCTGGCCGGCCAGCTCGTTGGGCCGATCGGCCCGCTGCGGGGCAACAAACACGGTCCGCGTCGTGAGCGGATCGTGGTGAAGCTGGGGCATGTCGTGGTGGGAATGCATGGAGCTTTTGAATGCCCAGATTGAAGGCCCGGATTGAATGCCCGGATTGGGGGCCGTACACTCTCGGTTCTTCCCCGGAGAACCTTACCATGCTTACCGTCGGCGATGACTTTCCCCATTACTCCGCCCAGGCCTGCGTCGGCACCGGCAAGGACGACGTCAAACTGCTCACCAACGCCGACTATGCCGGCCGGTGGGTCGTCTATTTCTTCTACCCGAAGGATTTTACGTTTGTCTGCCCGACGGAAATCGCGGAATTCAACAAGCAGGTAAAAGCCTTCGGCGACCGCGATACGAGCGTTGTCGGTGGCAGCACCGACAACGAGTATTCCCACCTCGCCTGGCGGCGGGCCCATCCTGATCTGGCAGACCTCGCATTCCCGCTAATTGCGGCCCAGAAACTCTCGGCGGCGCTCGGGATTCTCGAAAAGACTGAGGGTTACTGCCTGCGAGCCACCTTCATCGTCGATCCCAACGGCGTGATCCAGTGGGTCGACGTCAACCAGGGACGCGTGGGGCGGAATGTGGCCGAAGTGATGCGGGTGCTCGATGCTCTCCAGAGCGACGAACTCTGCCCCTGTAACTGGAAAAAGGGCGATCCTTACGTGAAGGTAGGGGCCTGAAAACGGGGTGGGTGGCATGGCCGAGCGGCAGCGGGCTACGGTCCGGACCTGGTCGCGGAAATTCGGCGATGCCTTCCGCGGCCTCTCCAGAGCCGTGCGAAGCCAGACGAGCTTTGCTGTTCATCTGGTGATGGCGGGGGCGGTTGTAGCCGCTGGGGCGATCTGCCAGGTCTCCTCAGGCGAGTGGTGCCTGCTGACACTGGCCATCGGCCTCGTGTTGATGACGGAGATCATCAACACGGCAATCGAATCGTTGGCCCGCGGGCCCGGGAGTCGGCGACATCCGCGGTTGCGTGACGCGCTCGATATGGCCAGCGCCGCTGTCTTGGTGGCCGCAATCACGGCCGTCGTGATCGGCCTGATCGTGTTTGGCCCACGGTTATTGGTGTGGGTGCCACGCTGAACCTGTGGCCACGAGTTTTTAACTTGTGGAATTGATGCCAGGGCCACGGACAAGTTGAAAACTTGCCGCCACTGAGGCAAAAAGAAAACCGCGACAGCGGTTCACGCTGTCGCGGCTCTTTGTGTTTTAAACTCAGTTCTGCGGCTCAGGCGAGGCTGGCTTCGATCGCCTCGAGACGGGCCCTGGACCGACGACGGGTCCAGGTGCTCCACCCCAACATCGCCATGCCGATGCCGGCAAAGACCATCGTCGATGGCTCAGGAACGGCGTAGAGCACACCGGCGTTCGGTCCACTGGTGAAGAAGGCAAACTCACGGCCGCTGCCGAGGTATGGAGACTCCCAGCGGCCTGAACTAACCTCGCTGAAGGTGAGATTCCCATACACGCCCGACATCGTGACCGAAGTAAAATTCCCAGATAGATTTGCAGTATCTACACCGAACAGCGTCCAAGCATCCCCAGCCAGATTAGCGTCAAACCCGGTCGGCTCGAACACCATGGCGATGGCAAGAGCCCCACCAAAAGTCGTGGTCCCGGTCACCAACACGGAATCAAATGCCGATTCACCAACCGCGAGGGCAGTCGTGGAACCTGGGTTCAGCGTGAGATTGCCGTTGAGAGTCAGGTCGCCGAAGTTAACGGCTGATCCAGGCAGCAGTGTGCCGGAGACGGTCAAGTTGTTGAGTGCCGAGCCGGCAAGGCCGGTGTTTAGGATCGCGCCACTGTCGATGACAACGTCGGCACTTCCGATGTTGGCGGCAATCAGAACACTACCACTGCTCGCCGTCAGGAGGCCGGAATAGGTATTCACTTTTGCGTTGCTGATCTCCAGTTGGCCGGGACCCGTCTTGGAGATATTCGCCGTACCAGCCATCAACGATTGAATGAGCAGCCCGCTGACCCCCGTATCAATAGTGCCGGCGTTCGAAAACTCCGCAATTGGATTGCCGCTCAAGTTACCGATATTCTGCAGAAAAGCGGACGAGTTTGTGATCGATCCCAGAACAATCTTCGAACTTGCGTTTCCGCCGCCGATCGTAAAAGTCGTCGTCGCACCGGCATCGAAGGTGATGCTATTCACCTGAAATGTGCTCCCGGAATTCACGGTCGCCCCCGGTCGCGTTGAGCCAGAAAAAGTCAGGTCGCTGCTGTTGCCAGCGGTGGGCGCGACGTTTCCAACCCAGTTGCTCCCAGTCGTCCAGTTGTTGTTGGCGCCACCGCCGTCCCATGTGAATGAGAATGGTGCTGCAGCAGCCATGCCCGATCCCAGACCAGGCAAACCCAGACCGGGCAAGCCCAGACCAGACGCAACGGCCACTGCGAGCAAGCCGTAGGTAGGCAGACGGCACGTCATGAAGCTCATCATGAAACGGGACATCGGGAAGATTCGAGCGGCGAATTTCTGGAGATCGTTCATAAAAGCACAGGCCTGACGTGAAATTTCGACGGGATCCTCGATGCGGATGCAGAGCATATGCCATCCGGGGGAGGTGGTCAACATCGCGTCCGTCGGGCAGGGAATTCACGGGAAGACCCTCGACGCGACAGATCCCCCCCGCAGAGCGGTCGGAGTGCGGGCTGGTGGCCCTGGGCACTGGGTCTATCTGTGTACGGGGAGTACCGGGGGGACCGTTCAACGGCCGATCCGGCCATTGACCGATGCAGCAGCCACGGATTAGGTTTCCGATCCTGCCACGGCTGGGCGTCAGTTTTGTGGTTTTTTACGGCTTTTCGGCGGAGGATTTTCGATGGGAAAACTGTTGGCTGAGGCGATTGGCACCTTTTGGCTTGTTCTGGGGGGCTGCGGGAGCGCCGTGCTGGCGGCCGCATATCCAGAGCTCGGCATCGGTTTTCTGGGGGTGGCGCTCGCCTTTGGGCTGACCGTCCTCTCCATGGCCACTGCGATCGGCCATATCTCCGGCTGCCACTTGAATCCCGCAGTCACTGTTGGCCTGGCCGCCAGCGGCCGGTTTCCCATCGCTGAGATTCCAAAATACATCGTGGCCCAGGTCGTGGGGGGAGCGGTCGGCGCTGGCGTGCTGTATTTAGTCGCCAGCGGGCTGCCCGGCTTCGATGCGGCAACGTCCGGTTTCGCGTCCAACGGCTTCGCGGAACACTCGCCCGGCGGCTATCCCTGGCAGAGCTGTTTCATCATCGAGACGGTGCTCACAGCCGTGTTTCTGTTTGTGATCCATGGGGCGACTGACAAGAAGGCCGGCAGCATGATCGCGCCGATCGCGATCGGCCTGTGCCTGACGCTGATCCACCTGATCAGCATCCCTGTCACCAACACCTCGGTGAATCCTGCCCGCAGCACTGCGACCGCGATCTTCCAGGGTGGCTGGGCGTTGCAGCAACTCTGGCTTTTCTGGGTGGCCCCGATCGTCGGCGGCATCCTGGGCGGGGCCATCTATAAGGCCGTGGCCGATTCACACGACTGACAGCGTGGATACCGCGTGGATTCGGAGGGTTGAGCCGGCCGCCACGGTGGGCCGGCTCAACTCACGGACAAGTTGAAAACTTGCCGCCACGAAGAGAGGCTCGTGGCTACGAAGAGAGGCTGGTGGCGATTGTGAACGGAGCCGCAGCGGCTGTCTTCCGTGGCCGCGAGTTTTTAACTTGCGGAATCCGTGCCAGGGCCGCCACGAGGCCCGAAACCACGAGGCCCGAAACCTACCGCCACGAGAGCACGAGCGTTGCAGCCGCCCTACTTTCGCAGGTCGTAGCAGAAGATTCTGTCCTGTTCGCGGATGTAGAGTCGGCCGTCGAGAATCACTGAGTGCGACCAGCTCGGCCGGGCATCGCTGCCCGGGATCTTGAACGTCGCCAGCTCTTCGTAGTCGGCCGGATCGGCCTTCGCCAAGGCCACTGTTCCATCGGCAAACCGCACGTAGAGATGGTCGTCGGCCGCCGTCACCGTGGCCGATCCCTTGCCGCTGCCCCGCTTCTTCCAGACGATCTTCCCGGTCATCAGTTCTGCGCAGAAAGGAATGCCCGCATCGTCGGAATCGCCATAGAGGTGGTCGCCCACCAGCACAATTCCACCATGCTTGTTGGCAAGCTCCTTTTTCAGCCCGTAGATCTCTTTGATCGTGACGCCGCCATCGGGGCCCGGCACCTGCAGCAGCAGGGCGCCACCCCGTTTGTAGCCGGCTGAAAAGAAGACCAGATCACCGCGGACGATCGGCGTGGGGATGACGGCCGTCGTCTGGTCGATCGGATAGGCCCACTGGAACTTGCCAGTCTGGGCGTCGACGGCGAAGGCGCCTGCCGCCGTGGTCTGCACGTAGACCTTCCTGCCCCCAGTCTGGCTGGAGAGTGGCTGGCTGATCACGATCGACGAGTGGCCGGCACCACGGTCGCCCTTCATCGGGCACGACCAGATGAGCTTGCCGGTCTTCTTGTTGAGCGCCACCATCGTGGCCTGCTCCCCCCCGGGCGTGCAGACGAGCCGGTCGTCGTCGACCAGCGGCGACTCACTCGAACCCCATGAATCCCCCTTCTTGCCCCCAAACGTGGCCATCAGATCGACCCGAAACCGTTCCTTGCCGTTTCCCGTCGCGCAGGCCACGAGTTGGCCGAAGGGCGTGATCACGTAGACCATGTCGCCATCGACCGTTGGCGTGCTCCGCGAACCCTGCCACGACTCGGCACCGGCCGACCACGGCTGGCCAGTCTTCGTCTTCCAGAGTTGCTTGCCGGTCTCCCGTTCGAAGCAGGAGAGATATTCGTCCTTGTCGTCGGCAGTCGAGAGGCCGTCACCGAGCGTGTAGATCTTTTCTCCGGCGATCGCCAGGCTGGCGTAGCCGCGGCCCGCGCCGGCAGCCTCCCAGGCGAGCCGGGGGCCCTCGGTTGGCCAGGATTCCAGCAGGCCCGTGTCGGGAGCGACACCGGTTCTCTCCGGTCCACGAAAGGTCGGCCAGTCGGCGGCCGAACCAGCGGCCGACGGCAGCAGCATCGCCAGCAGCATTGCCAGCAGCATTGCCTGCAGCTTGGGGGCCCTGCGGAAGGCGGCTCCGCCAGGCAGGGCGACGGGGCACCTGGCGGCTGGCACGTGGCTGTTCGAGAGGGGCATGAAAAGGCTCCTTGGGGAGGCGACACCATTCAAAAGGGTAGGGGCTGGATAACCGACCGGTCAACCTATTGAATAGGGAGAGTGAATAGAGGGAGTTGTTTCCTCCGGAACGTTTTCCAGGCCGCATTCGAGGAGCCGTCGCACCGTGTCCGCATCCGCCTCGCCCGCACCCGATTCACCCATTCCGTCTTCCGCCCCCGGGGCACTCGGCTGTGGATTGCCCTTTGGGCAACGCGTCTCCGTCGAGCAGGTCGAGGAGGGGCATGAGCTGGCGCCGAAGTTCGACGCCCAGGGGCTGATCCCCTGCGTGACCACAGACTACGCATCGGGCGAGGTCTTGATGGTGGCGGTGATGAATCGTGACGCGCTGGCCAAGACGATCGAGACAGGCGAGGCCCACTACTGGAGCCGCAGCCGGCAGCAGCTCTGGCACAAGGGCGCCACCAGCGGGCTGGTGCAGAAGGTGGCTGAGATGCGGATCGACGACGACCAGGATTGCGTCTGGCTGCGGGTCGCGATCGCCGGCGGCGCCAGCTGTCACGTCGGCTACCGCTCCTGCTTCTACCGAAGGGTGCCGGTTGGTGCCGAGCGGACACAGGGCACGGCACTCGAATTCACCGAGCAGGCCAAAGCCTTCGACCCCAAGGATGTCTACGGCGACGCCCCGAATCCGACACAGCTGTGATCCCGTCGCTTACGCTCAGGGCTTGTATGGGAGCGATGCTCCGTACCTTGGGCGTGATCGAAGGATGAGACCCGTGGCGGCAAGTTTTTAACGTGCGGAATCTGTCAACAACAAGATGCAATCTTGTTGCCACGGGGGAGCTTCATGGGGCCGGGGTGGCTTGTTCATCGTCTCCAGGTTCTTCGACCGGCTCGGGCGGCATGGCTGCGGCCAGTTCGCGGGCCAGTGCGAGATTGCGGCGAACGCTGTTGTTCGAGGCCTCGTCTGGAATCTGTTCCAGAAGTGCCACCGCCTCCGCAGCCCGGCCCGTCTCGATCAGACAGCTGGCAAGGTTGTTGAACGGCTCGATCCGGTGTGGATAGCGGTCGGCCGCCAGACTGAAACACTCGATGGCCTCGTCGAAACGGCCGGTGCCGGCGTAGAGGATGCCGAGGTTGTTGATGACATACATGCGGTTGGGGTTGTCGATGCGTGCCTGCTCCAGGCACGCGATCCCCTCGGCGACGTGGCCCAGCCGCACCTGCGCCATGCCCTCCAGAAACGCCACGGGGCTGACGAGCGGATCGAGGGTTTTCCAGGATGTCCGGGCCCGCCGTGCAGCCGCGAGCATCTCATCCCACCGGCCCAGCCGCCAGGCCCGTCGCGCGAGAATCACATCCTTCTCCTGCCGGATCGCCGCCAGGGAGTAGACGATGCCCATGCCGAGGGCTGCCACGAGCAGGGATGTGATCACCAGCCATCCGGAGCCACGGGGGCCGCGGGCTGGCAGGCCGCCAGCCACCGGCCGAACGGCATGGTTCTGAACTGTGACAACCGCCAGAAGCAGGGCGAGATAGACCTGATGATTGATGCGTTCCAGCGGGAAATCAAAGCAGGACAGCGTGACGTAGGAGACGAGCCCCATCAGCGCTGCCAGGCTGAGCCACCGTTCGCCCGGCTGCGCTGCCTGTGTAAGGGTCGTGCGGATGCCGGCGAAGGCGGCCACCAAGCAGCCTGCGAACAGCACGATGCCGAGCACCCCCTTCTCAACGAATACCCAGAGGAAGTCGTTGTGGGGCTGCACCCAGTTGGTGTGCACGTTGGAGAAGTCGAGGTCGTCGTCGCCGTAGTATTCGTGGAGTCGGACCGTGAAGTTGCCAGCCCCCACGCCTGTGAGCGGATGGTCGGCGATCATCCGCGACGTGACCCCCCAGATCATCAATCGGCCCCCCTCACGCGGCATCGCGTCGGGACCAGCCGGGGCCACAAAGATGCTGCGAAACCGCTGGGCAAAAAAGTTGTCGGCCGGAGCGGTGGCGATGCCGCCG
>JBIIFB010000142.1:0-10092 GCA_044237545.1 Pirellulales bacterium | reverse complement strand
CACGATCGTATCTGCCCCCCGTGGCGACAAGATTGCATCTTGTTGTTGCCTCACGACGGATTCAGCAAGTTAAAAACTCGCTGCCACGTGGGAGAGGGGACTCGCTGAGCCCACCGTGGAGACACGATCGTCTCTGCCCCCCGTGGCGACAAGATTGCATCTTGTTGTTGCTTCACGACGGATTCAGCAAGTTAAAAACTCGCTGCCACGTGGGAGAGGGGACTCGCTGAGCCCACCGTGGAGACACGATCGTCTCTGCCCCCCGTGGCGACAAGATTGCATCTTGTTGTTGCCCCCGAACGGATTCAGCAAGTTAAAAACTCGCTGCCACGGGACTCAACCACCGCGCATCACGTGATTCCACTCCCGCCGATGTGTCAGACGTCGCAGAGGCTCACGGCCTGCTTGAGTCCGGCGAGGGCATCGCGTGTCGGGATGAACTCCTGCCCCACAAACCCCTTGTAGCCGATGTTGATCAGTTTCCGCATGATCGGCGGAAAGTTGATCTCCTGGCTGTCGTCGAGTTCGCCCCGGCCAGGGTTACCGGCGGTGTGCACGTGGCCGATCACGTCCTTGCACTCCTCGATCCGCCGGATGATGTCGCCGTTCATCACCGACACATGGTAAATGTCAAAGAGCATCTTCACGCGTTCGGAACCGACGCGACGGATGATTCCCGCCACGTAGTCGACGTCGTCCCCTTGATACCCCGGATGGCCCTTCATCGGATGGCTGGCGTCTCGGGAGTTGAGATGTTCGAGGCAGATCGTCACGCCCTTCTTCTCGGCGTGGCCGGCGATCTGTTTGAGTCCTTTGACGCAGTTGTCGGCCCCCTCGGCCAACGAGATCTCACCGCTCTTCGGATCCTCCGCATCCCGCCACTTGTAGCCGTTGAACGCGATCACCGCCGGGAAGCCGGCCTCGGCGCAGGCGTCGATCATCTTCGTCGTCCGCGTGATCACCTCTTCCTGATACCGGGGATTGTTGAAGCCCCTCATGAAGGGCGCGCCCGGCATGCCGTTGGGGGCCAGCGCGCAGGTGAGGCCATGCTTCTTGATAGTGGGCCAGAGTTCCGGATCGGCCAGTTCGATCGACAGGCAGCCCAGTTCCTTGGCCACCTGGCACATCTTTTCGATGTCCCACTTGTCGCCGGTCACGTTGTAACACCAGTAGACGAGTGATTGCTTGATGCGGCCCTTCATTGCGGAAGCTCCTTCTGCGGCGTGGATAAATGCATGCGGCGACGCAGCGGCGACACCGATGGCGGAAGCGGTCTGGATGGCCTGGCGACGGTTGATCCGATCAGACAAGGGAGTTTGCCTACAATATGGGTGAGATCGCTGCCATAAAAAGGGTGGAACGCCCCGGCTGCGGCGGCCTGCGTCCCCGGGAAAAACACCATTCCTTGCGGTAGACTACTGTCTTACCATCCCTCCCGGAAGCGCTCCCCATGAATGCCTCGCCCGTCATTCTGTTTGCAGGGCCATTTACGAGCCCAGTTGCGGCTCCACTTTCGGGCCCCTTGCCGAGCCCGTCTGCGGCCCGGATCTGCTCTTTGATGGCCCGCTGTTCGGCCGCGCTCTTTGCCAAACTCTTTGCCAAACCAGTTGTCCAACTCGCTGCCTGCCTCTTGACCGTCTCCCTGCCTGCCACCATGTCGCCCGTGCGGGCTGCGGCACCGGAGGCTCCAGCGACGGCCGAGTCGCGGTCGCCCGCCGCAACCTGGTCGCTCCGCAATGGCGACCGGGTCGTCTTTCTTGGCGATACATTCGTCGAGCGGGAGGGGGACCGCGGCTTCATCGAAACGGCACTCGTGGCCGCCCATCCCCAGGCGTCGCTTACGTTCCGCAACCTTGGCTGGAGCGGCGACACCGTCTGGGCCGAATCCCGCGGCGTCTTCGATCAGCCGGCCAAGGGCTACACGCGGATGCTGGCACTTGTCCGTGAACTGAAGCCCACGATCGTGTTCGTGGCCTATGGCCGCAACGAGTCGTATCAGGGCGAGGCGGGCCTGGCGGCCTTTCGCGGCCAACTTGCCAAACTCTGCCAGGAATTGCGGGTGCCGGCAGACGTGCGTCTGGTGCTGATCACGCCGCACCGCTTCGAGGGTGCCGACGCCACCTCCCGCAATGCATCGCTCGCCCTCTACTCACAGGCCATCCGCGAGGTCGCGGCCGACATGCAGGCGGGGCTGGTCGACCTGTTCGACGATACGCCGCAGGAAGGGCAGGGCCAGCCGGCCGGACCGGCCCTTACTGAAAACGGCGTCCACCTCTCCGACGCCGGCTATGCACAGGCGGCGCTTGTGTTTGCCGCCGCGTCCGGCCAGACGCTGCCCGCCGATTTCACTGCCCGCTCGGACAGCCTCCGCCAGCAGGTCGTCGCCAAGAACAGGCTCTTCTTCCATCGCTGGCGGCCGGCGAACGAGACCTACATCTTCCTGTTTCGCAAGCACGAGCAGGGCAACAACGCGGTCGAGATTTCGCAGTTCGACCCGCTCGTCGAAGCCGCCGAACAGCAGGTCCGAAGCCTCGTGAAAGGAAGCCGCTGAGTATGACTATGAGTAGGAGCAGGACCAAGAGTTGGACCATGAGTAGGACCATGACCGTTCACATTCGCATCGTCATTGTCGCCGCATTCCTCGTGCTCTCGTGCCCTCGGCTCACGCTGGCCCAACGCGGGCTCAAAGACATTCCCGGGCCAGACCCAGCGGCTGAACTGGCTGCGATGGAGGTGGCCGACGGCTACGAGGTCAACCTGTTCGCAGCCGACCCGCTGATCACCAAGCCCTTGCAGATGAACTTCGACCCGCAGGGCAGGCTCTGGGTGTCGTCGTCGAGCGTCTACCCACAGATCAAACCGGGCGAAGTGGCCAACGACACGGTCACCATTCTGGAAGACCGTGACGGTGATGGACGGGCCGACGCCCACACGCTCTTTGCGGATGGCCTACTGATGCCCACGGCCGTACTGCCCGGTGATGGCGGTGTCTACGTCGCCAACAGTACCGAGTTTCTCCACCTCACCGACACAGACGGCGACGGCAAGGCCGACACCCGGCGGGTGGTGCTTTCGGGCTTCGGCGCGGAAGACACGCATCACATCATCCACACCTTCCGCTGGGGGCCGGATGCGCGGCTCTATTTCAATCAGTCGATCTATATCCACAGCCACGTGGAAACGCCCAGCGGCGTCCGGCGGCTCAATGCCGGCGGAATCTGGCGATTCGCGCCGCAATCGCTCGCGCTCGACGTCTTCGCCCGCGGCTGGGTCAACGCCTGGGGCCATGCCTTCGACCGCTGGGGCCGGTCGCTGGTCACCGACGGTGCCGGCGGCGAGGGGATCTACTACGGTTTCCCCGGGGCGGCCTACCAGACGGCCGCCGGCACGCCGCGAATTCTCCACGGCATGAATCCGGGCAGTCCAAAATATTGCGGCCTGGAAATCATCGACGGCCGTCATCTTCCCGACGACGCCCAAGGGCAGCTCGTCACGAACGACTTTCGCGCCAACCGCGTCTGCCGCTTCCGGCTCACGGAACAGGGTTCGGGCTTCGCGAGCGAAAAGCTGTCCGACCTGATCCATTCCAGCCGGGTGACGTTCCGACCGATCGACGTGAAGATGGGTCCCGACGGCGCGATCTACATCGCCGATTGGTACAACCCGATCATTCAGCATGGCGAGGTCGACTTCCGCGATGAGCGCCGCGACCGCACGCACGGCCGCATCTGGCGGGTGACGGCGAAGGGGCGGCCGGCCCTACCGCGGATCGATTTCACGAAGCTCTCGACGCCTGCATTGTTTGAGCAGCTCAAGTCGCCTGAGAGCTATGCCCGCGACATGGCCAAGCGGGTGCTGTTTGCCCGCGGCAGCGACGACGTCGTGCCCCAGCTGACGAACTGGCTCGCATCGCTCGATTCGCTCGATCCGGATTTCGAGCGGCTCAGGCTTGAGGCATTGCGGTTGAAGCAGGGGCTCGACCGAGGGAGTCAGCAGGATGTCGACGCCGGTCTACTGGCAGCCGTGCTCGCCTCGCCCGATCCCAGAGCCCGTGCTGCGGCGGCCCGGATTGTCTGCGACTGGGCCGACCGGCTCGAGGCTCCGGTCGAACTGCTCGCGCCGTCGGTCGACGATCCCTCGCCGCTTGTCCGCCTGGAGGGCGTTCGGGCACTGGCGACGCTTGGCGGTAGACGGGCCGCAGAGCTTGCCATGCATGCAGTCGATCATGAGCGGGACGACGCCCTCGACTACGCCGTCTGGCTGGCGGCCCGCGAGACTTTAGACGCCTGGCTGCCCGCCGTGCTCGACGGCACGTTCGCCGACGATGGCCGATTTGGCCGGGTGATCTTCGCCGTGCGTTCCGCGCAGGCTGCGGCAGCCGTGCCGCGGATTGCAGCCGTCCTCGAGAGCAAGAAACTTCCTGACGCGGAACGGTCTGCGGCACTCTCGGCGATTGCCACGCTCGGCACCCCGGATCAGCTCCGGCTGGTGTTCGACGTCGTCACCGATTCGGCCACGCCGCCACAACAGGCCGCCGCCCTCCTCGGCAACCTGCTCGAATCGCACAAACTTCGCCGAACCGTGCCGGCTGGTGACGTCGCCGCCATCGAGCGGCTCGTGACGTCTCCGGACGACTCGTGCGCGGCCCGCGCGATCGAGGCCACGGCCGCCTGGCAGGTGACGGCCGCCACAGAGGAACTTGCCGGGATCGCTGGCTCCACAGGCCGATCGGCTGCCGTGCGAAAGGCCGCCCTCGCGGCGCTGGGCGGCCTGCCGGGTGATCCGCCGCGGCGAGACCTGCTGATGCTCTGCACCGCTCCCGGGCACGACGAGGCCTTCACCGCCGCGGCGATCGCCGCCCTCGTGCCCCGCTCGGCGTCCGACGCCGCCGAGCAGGCCGTCTCATTTCTGTCACGCGCCCGTGATGCCAAGGCTCGCTCCGTCGTCTTTCAGGCCTTCCTTTCCGCCAAGGAGGGGTCGCCGAAACTCGCCGCCGCGATCCAGCGGTCGCCGACGGCGCTCTCCGGCGACGCGTTGAAGGACGGCAGGCAGGCCTTGAGCGCAGCCGGCAGGCAGGAGCCCGCGCTCTTGGAGGCACTCGCTGCCGCTGACCGCGCAATCGCCGGTGGCATACAGCAGCCCACGAGCTCGTCCCATGCCATGGATGCCGCGCAGCTCGACGCTTTCGTCGAACTCGTCCGCGGCAAGGCCGATGCCAAGAACGGTGCGGCGATCTACGCGCGGGAAAACCTGAAGTGCGTCACCTGCCATCGTATCGGCGACGCCGGTGGCCGCGTCGGCCCCAACCTGACGGCGATCGGTGCCTCTAGCCCCCTCGACTATGTCATCGATTCGCTCCTCCATCCGGCCAAGAACGTGAAGGAGGGCTACAACACCGTGGTGGTGCAGACGGCCGACGGGCAGGTTGTTTCGGGCATCCAGGTTTCCCGCAGCGATGCCGAACTGGTCCTCCGCGATGCCACCGGCAAGGAAGTGAAGATTGCCGTGGCCGATATCGACGAGGAGTCTGCCGGCACGTCGCTCATGCCCGCCGGTCTGGTCGACGCCCTGTCCCGTGAGGAGCTCGCCGACCTCGTCCGCTACCTGTCGGACCTGGGCAGATAATCCAGTCGAGAATCACCCAGAGAATCACGCAGAGACTCACCCAGAGACTCACCCAGAGACTCACCCAGCGACTCAGCCCCAGACTCAGCAGAGAAACCCCATGCCCTCGCTCAAACGCATTCTCGTCACCGGCGGCGCCGGCTTTCTTGGCAGCCATCTCTGTGACCGACTCGTAGAGATGGGCCACGATGTGATCTGTCTCGACAACTTCTTCACGAGCCAGAAGACGAACGTCGCCCATCTGCTCGGCCGAAGCAACTTCGAATTGCTGCGGCATGACATCATCCACCCGCTCTGGCTGGAGGTTGACGAGATCTACAACCTCGCCTGTCCGGCGGCGCCGGGCCACTATCAATACAACCCCATCAAGACGATGAAGACGAGCGTGATGGGGGCGATCAACGTGCTCGGCATGGCCAAGCGGTGTCGGGCGAAGGTGCTGCAGGCCTCCACGAGCGAGGTCTACGGTGATCCCGAGGTGCATCCACAGCCGGAGAGCTACCGCGGCGCGGTCAACCCGATCGGCCCCCGCGCCTGCTACGACGAGGGGAAGCGGGCCGCCGAGACCCTCTTCATGGACTACCACCGGGCCAACGGTGTGAATGTTCGGATCGTGCGGATCTTCAACACGTATGGGCCGCGGATGCACCCCTACGACGGCCGCGTCGTCTCCAACTTCATCCGGCAGGCCCTCTCCGGCGAGCCGATCACGATCTTCGGCACGGGTGCGCAGACGCGGAGCTTCTGCTACCGGGACGACCTCATCGAGGGCATGATCCGGATGATGAACGGGCCGGACGATTTCGTCGGTCCGGTGAACATCGGCAATCCGGGTGAGTTCACGATCCGCCAGCTCGCCGAACTGACCATGGAGCTCGCCGGGGTAACGTCGCAGTTGATCGAGAAGCCGCTGCCGGTGGACGACCCCGAGCGGCGCCGGCCCGACATCACGCTGGCCAAGCAGAGGCTCGACTGGGAGCCGAAGGTGTCACTCCGCGAGGGACTCGCGAAGACGATCGAGTGGTTCCGCTCGGTGAAATTCGAAGACTTCCGGGCCCCGACACCCAACTGGTGACCTGCCCCCCCGTGGCGACAAGATTTCATCTTGTTGTTGCCCCTCTCCCCCGTGGCGACAAGATTTCATCTTGTTGTTGCCCCGGCCCGGTCTCTCTCCCGTGGCGACAAGATTTTATCTTGTTGTTGCCCCGGCCCGGTCTCTCTCCCCCGCAAGTTAAAAACTCGCGGCCACGGCCCCTCCCCCGCCCCGGTTGAGAGGCCCTTTTTTGGCCTTCGCCCGTGTGCGCCGATCCGCTATCGTCCCCGCCCGGCCCCAGGCCCACACCCACACATTTCCGTAGGAGATTTTCCATGAATCGCCAGGAATTCTCGGCCGTCGTTCTCGAGCTGCTCGAACAGGAAACGGGCGAATCCTATCCCGCACTTCAAGATTCGACGTCGCTCCGCGAAGGACTCAACCTCGACTCCCTCGACATGGCCGGCCTCGTGCTGCACATCGAAAGCCACTTCGGCATTCAGGTCGAGACAGAACTCCTCGAGAAGGTGTCGACGGTTGGCAACCTGATCGATCTGCTCGAGCAGAAGATCGCCGCCAAGTCAGCCAAGAAGGCGGCGTGATCGGCCCGCCGACGTCCCGAGCCGTTCCTCCAGCCCCACGCCATTCGCCACGTCATGCATGCAAGCATTCCGAATGCCGAGGCCACGAGCGCCGCGTGCGGTGTGGCCAGCCATGCGCTCGTTGAGGCGACGCTGGCAGAGATTCCCGGTCTGCGGGAGGAGCCTTCCCCGGAAGGCATGCCGTCGCTGGCGATGCTTCGCACTGCCGGCGGCGTGGCGGTGTCGCCCCACATCGTGCCGCAGTGCTCGCTCCATTCCGGTGCCGGCTTTGTCTTGTGATCCGTGGGGCCGCCTGACGCCGGGCCTCCTTCGCCTGCCATCCTTCGCTCGCCCGCCCACAACCATCCACCGCACTATCTACCGCACCATTCACTAAATCGTTTCCAGCATTTCGACACGAGCCCGTTCCCCAGGAGTTTTCCCGATGACAACCAAGTCCTTCGCGAGCCCGTCCAGTCCATCCACCACCGCCCGCCACACGCCGCCAATGACGGTCGCCGCGATCGACGAGATGCTCGACTATCTGGTGTCTCACTGGCATAAGGTCGAGCCCGCCCATCAGGAGCAGGGCCTTGGTGGTCGCATCTGTGATCTCCATCGCTTCAATTTTCTGCTCTGGCACGAGGAAGACATCGCTCGCTCGCCGGAGGTGACCGATGCCCGGATTGCGCAGGTGAAGCGGGCGATCGATAAGTACAACCAGGCCCGTAACGACGCGATCGAGAAGGTGGACGACTGGCTGATCGAGGAGTTGGCCGCTCGTGGGATTGTGGCGGGCCCCGCGGCCCCGGCGGCCACGGAAACTCCCGGTGCCGCGATCGACCGGCTTTCGATTCTGGAACTGCGTCGCTTTCACATGCAGGAGCAGATTGATCGGCCGGAAGCCTCGCTTGAGCACCGTGAGAAGGCCGCGACACGGATGGCGGTGCTCGACATGCAGCGGGCGCATCTGACAGAGTCGCTTGGGCGGCTCGTCGGCGAGATCTTTGCCGGCCAGCGGCCGCTGCGGGTGTTCCGTCAGATGAAGATGTACAACGACCCGTCGATGAATCCGTATCTCTACAAGGCGGCTGACAAGACCGGCACTCGCACGGCGGCGTGAGCCAGTGCTTCCGTCGTGAAGCTCATAAAAGCCCGGAGCGTCAGCGATGGGACTGGCCTGATGGCGCGATCAAAGGCCCGCTATGACTCTTTTTGATCACGCGCCACGTCGACGCACATGCCCTCATCCAAAAAGACATTCACCGTCACTGACCAGCGTTCCCAGTCGAATGCGGATCGTCAGGCATGGCGAAATCGCTCGGCCGAGGAACGTCTCGACGCGGTCGAACAGTTGCGAATCGAGGCGGGCAAGTTTCTCTATGAATACCCAGTCCGGAATACCCAGTCCGACTTCGAAGACTTCTTGCGATTACTCGAGTCAAGTCGCGGAATATCGAGGAGCTTTCCTGACTTAGAAAGCAGCCCATAGCCGCCGGTCAGCGGCGCATGTGGTCTGGGGTGACCTGCATCGTGGAACTGGCGATCACCAGCAGTGCAATGGCCGGAATGCACATGCCGCCAACGATCAGTGTCATGACGAATTCGAGGTTGAACATGACTGCATCTCCTGAGGGCGACCTGGGCAGATCATTCATGATCCACACGAGGAGTTAGTACGAGGCAGCCAAGTGATCTGTTCGCGCTGTCCAGTCCGCGTGGCTCAGTGGCTCATAGCTCCGTGGCCCGAGCCATGGTCTCCTTGAAAGGTCGCCACGAGCCGCTGACTCGTCTCCTGAAGTGGATTCCTCGCAACCTTGTCGAAGATCCCCGACCCCGCGGCCACGATGCGGATCGTGTAGGTGCCGCCGTAGATCTCCGGCTGGTTCATCCGGATGCGATAGACCATCCCATCGGCATCCTTCTGAGTCACACTGAATCCACCGGTTATTTGCACGACCTGTCGGCTGTTGAGCGGCAGATCAAACGGCCTGCCGGCAAACATGCCGGCCACTCGGAAATCACCGGTATCGACGCCGGAAACGGGCCGCGAAAACCTCACCTCGACCTCATTGTCGGCTTCTACGTAGGCGAGCGTGGCCGTCGGCTTCACGGTATCGACGGTGAAGGAATACGTGGTCACAGAACTCCGCAGGCCGGCGACATTCTCCGAGTAGGCGTCGATCGTCTGGCTGCCGTTCGAAAAGGGAGCTGGCCAGGTTTCCCATCGCCCCCGCACTGGAGTGACCGGCGTGTAAGAAGCACCGTTGACTCTCACGAAAACCTTGCTGCCGGCCGGAGCGATGCCGCCGATGCGTGGTCTTAAGACATTCGTGCGGTCATCGCCCAGCGTGCCGGAATCGAACCGCGGGTTGAGGCCGACCGTCGGAGAGGTTGGGGCCGAAGTGATCAGTTCGACCGGCAGGGCACTCGACCGCGGGCCGAAGTTGCCGTTCTTGTCGATAGCCTGCGCCGAGATGGCATGCCGGCCTGGCGGGAGCGACCCGGCCGGATCGACCGTGAACCTCCAGACGCCATTCACGACCGGGGCCGTTCCGATCCGTGTCTGGCCGTCGAAAAGGTTGATTGAGGCGGCGCCGCCGCGAGCTGTGCCGGAAAGCGTCGGCGTGGAGACGCTCGTACGGTTGTCGGCTGCCGGTTAGTGCAACATTGTTTCTGTAAATCGCCGGTGTGTTCCTGACCGAGGCGAGCTTGCGAGCCGAGGAAAGGAACACACCGGCGGCGTGAGTTGAAAAGGTGGGCCATCGAGGCTTTCTTGGAAGTACTTCACATCCTCCAAGGAACCTGCGATGACCCACCAAGACGAATGTTCTGTGATCCGCGACCTCGTAG
>JBIIFB010000141.1:0-10167 GCA_044237545.1 Pirellulales bacterium | reverse complement strand
CGCGGCTTGCGTTTCGCGGCCCGGGATTCATCGCTCCACTTGTAGGGAGGACGCGTCGGCTTCCGGCCCTCGCGGGCTGCGGCGGCGGCCTCGTTGCGGTTCGCGAAATCGTAGGCCCGCAAGACTGTGCCGCGGCTGACCTTCATCTCGCGAGCCAGCCGATCGAACCCCTCCCCTGCCTTTCTGCGGCGATCCACCTCCGCCGCGATTTGCCGATACTTCGGCTCGAACGGCTGGCCGGACTGGCGACGTTGGCGGCGACGGCTATCGACCCGGCCGGGCGGTCGCTGCCCTGTTTCGTGCAGGTGGAGCGCGTCCCGCACGACCTCCGCCCCGATGCCCAGTGCCCGGGAGATCAGGTCGATGCCAGCTCCGGCCTCCACCATCTCGACGATCTGTGGCAGCATCGCCTCATATTTCGGCGTCCGGCGCAGCGGAACCACGACGTCGCGGCGGCCGCGAGGCGCCGTTCCGAGCATTATCCAACGGTCGGTATTCAGGAACTCCCACATGGTGACGGTTGGATCATCGCTCTTCGCCGCCTGCCCGCGAGCCAGCAGGGCCATGGCCGGAATCGCGCTGATCGTGAACCGGGCCACGATCTCGGGTCGGGCCTTGCCCTCTACCTTCCGGGCCTCGACCACGACGTCTCCCACGAGCGCCTTGAGCACCTGGGCGGCAACGCCGACTTCGGCCTGAAGTAGCTCCCGGAGATTGCCAAGGGCCGCCCTGACGTCCGTCTCCCGAACGCTTTTCACTCGTGGCCGCCGGCCGGCCCGCTGGAGTTCCTTGATCCGCTGCCGCTTGGCCGCGAGCTGCCGGCCCATTGCCTCGGCCTTGGTGATCAGAACGTCGAGGTGCGTGTGGTCCACCTTGTCGAGCCGGTCGGTGAGCCGCTTGAGCTGCCGGTCCTCGTTGGCGATCTCCTGCTCGAGCTTCTTGGTCGAGGGAATCGGTTGCCGGGAGATCCATGCTAGCCGGGCGTTCACCTCGGCTGTCAGGTCGGCGATGAAGTCGTCGGTGAACAGACTGGCCATCAAGGCCCCGAGCACGGCGTCGTCGATGATCCGTGCTGACTTGTAGCCGCGGTTCTTGCAGCCCTTGATCCCGTGGTTGGCATTGAAGCAGAAGAAGCTCTGGTACTTGCCAACGGAGCGGCCTAGGATCATCGGGGAGCCGCAACCGCCACACGTCGGACGGATCAGCACCTTCGGGTACAGGTCCACGCGGTGGGACTTCTTCTTGCGATCCTTCGCCTTGCGGCCGAAAGATTCCGCCCCCAGGCCAAGTTTCAGCTTCACGGCATCGGCCAACTCGTCGGTCAGGATTCGCAGGTGCGGCACGTCCCTCCACAGCCAGTCCTTCTCTGGGATCGCGACGATCCGCTTCTTTCCCGTCTGCCGATCCGTCACCTGCTTGGTCTTGTGGAAGGCTTCCTTGCCGACGAGCCGCTCCCGGGCATAGTGCTTGCGGACGCGTCCGTCGGACCAGGTTTGCTTGCCGCCCACCTTGTGCTCGTTGAAGATCCGAGCCACGTCGATCGCGCTCTTGGCCTCGTAGGCGATCATCTGGGCACCCCGCCGCGTCCACTCGGCCGCGTCTGGGTTGATCTCGACGACCTTCTCGATCGTGTTCTTGTGCGTGATGACCAGGTTGCCCTCCGAGTCGCGCACCTCCACGAGGCGATAGCCGACGCCCGGCGGGGCGAGGTTTTCCCCGCGGCGAAAAGCGTCGTCCTGACCACGTCGCACCTTGGCCCGGAGTTGGGTGACGAACGCCTCGTTCATCGAGCCGAGCACGGGCAGGAGCAGGGACGACTGCGGGTTGGCGCTGTCGAACCCGTCACTGGCCCCGATAATCCGCACTCCCGTCTCGTCTGCCAACTCGCCGAGCCGCAACGACTCGATCGTGTTACGGCTCATTCGGGAGAGGTCGTCGATCAGGAACCACGCCACGCCGGACTCGTCGCGTCGCTCGACGAGCGTCTTGGCGATCGTGTAGCCGGTGCGGCAGGCGAGGGTTCCGCTGACGGCGGCGTCGGCCAGCACGTAGCACCACGGCACGAAGACGTCGTCCCGGCGGGCCCGGGTGAGGACGTTCAGGAGCTGCTGGTCAAGCGACCTGGGATTTGAGTTCTCGGCGCTGAACCGCAGGTAGGCAATGCCGAGGTCGGTCCAGAAGCGGGGCGTCCCGCCCGGCCGGAAGGCTTCGGCGTGCTGTTTCCGGAACCGCCGCTCGAAGTCATCGGCCATGGCCTCGATCGTGGCGGCGTCGGCCGCCGGCACCGCGGGGGTGCCAGCCACATCGGGCCAAAGTCGGGCCTGGGTCTCGAGGTAGGTGCGGGCCAGTTCCATGAGCCCGGATCGCTCGGGCAGGCCGAAGTCTGCGCTGCGAACCCGGCCGCGGCCGGTGGAGTGGAGGGCGGGAGAGGAGGAAGGGTCAAACGAAAACGAGCCGGCTCCGCCGGCGTTGGAGGAAATGTCCATAATAGGTGTGTCCCGCGGGGCGAACTGATAGTTCGCCAACCATGGAAGACACGGGCCGGGAGGCAATCACGCGATGGTCCTGATGGGCCGTCATGTGGCTGTCCTCCCGGCGGCACCCTCGACCACCAGCCGCAGCACTTCCCGCCCCTCGAATTCGAGGTATTCAGGGAAGATTGCGAGTGTGGCGATGTCGAAGGGGCCCCGGTTATAATTGGCTCGTCGGGTGTCGCCCCGACTTTTTTGGGCCCGGCTACGGCGGGCCGCATTCATATGCCCGAACTGTCTCGTTTCTACGGCCTCCGGATCACGATGAACTACGCGGATCACGTGCCGCCACACTTTCACGCCACATATGGCGATGAAGAAGCGCAGGTGGAGATCGCCAGCGGAGACATTATTGGTGGCAGTATGCCACGACGCGCGGCGGCGCTCGTGAAGTAATGGTCGGAGTTGCATCGCTCGGAGTTGGAAGAAAACTGGCGTCGCCGTGAGCAGGCGCTTCCCTTGAACAAGATCGATCCGCTGCCATGAAAACAGTCATATCGCTTGTTGTTCCCGCTGGCGGGCATCGCCTCAGCGTCATGTACAGCGATGGTCTTTCGGCCACGCTCGACTTTTCGGAATATCTCTCGCACCGCTCGGGACCGCTCGTGGAGCAGTTACGACCGGTGTCTTTTTTTTCAAGTGTCTGTGTCGATCACGGCGTGTTGACATGGCCGAACGGATACGACATCTGCCCGGATGTTCTGCGTTTCTGGTGTGAACGCGGAGTGGTTTGTTCGCAAGAAGAAACGGATTCACACTTCGAGTCGTTGCGTTCCTTCAACGTCTCTTGACGATTGAGACAGTGAAGGCAGGTGATATGGTCGTAGGTTCAAATCCTGTTGCCCCGACTTGCCTTGGATAACCGTCCGGTCGCGGATGCTTGGCGAGGTGTTTGACGATCGGCCGGTGAGGGTCGCACGCCGCCCCGCGACGTGCGTCTCGATCCGGTCGACACGCCCTTCCGATCGGAAGGAGTTTTCTTGCTGCCCGCGGCGGAGCGTTCTGCTTCGCCGGCGTGCATGTCCAGCGGGTTGCGCAGGAAAACCACCGATGTCCACGTCGATTTCGAGTTGGTCCATCAGGATCGCGAAGCGCCGGATGTCCTGCATGTCCAACCGGGCGTACAGTGCTTCCGATGAATACACCATGGTGTGGCCCTCGCTGGCCCGTACGAAGTCTGAAAGCTCGGCGAAAAGCCTCGACCGCATCGCCCGCCATGCCTCGCGCCCCGGCCGGGAAGAGAGCCCGCCAAGCGTGCGAGCATGGCGCGGGCAGGGTTCGGCCGACGCGTCCTCGGTCATGCCACGCGTCCTCGGTCATGCTCAGAATCGACAGCGGCGCATGGCACACTCCCAGCCCATGGGGACCGCCTACCCCTGCCGCTTGAGGCGTTCCGCGTTCAGGGCACGGAAGGCCTGGAGGGTCGAGGTGCACGTTTTCGGAGTGCCGATGTGGACCACGGCTCGGCGCATGCTCTGCCTGCCTCGGGGTGAGGGGCCGATCTCTCGGCCCACAGCTCAGCGGCTGCGTTCGGCAAACTCCCACCCTTCGTCTGCCTTCGACACGACCTGGCACCGCGTCGCGATTCTCCAGAGCGCTCGCGGGATCGGCGTCGGATCATGGCGATAGAGGTCGGGAAAATGCTCCCGTATGGCACAGGTTGCCTTGACCGCGTGGTAGTGCGGAATCCGAGCATCTATGTGATGGGCGACGTGCGTGCTGCCGATGTGATGGTGCAGGAAGTCGAGAATGCCACCGTATGGGCGATCGACCGTCATGAACGCTCCCTTGACCCACGTCCAATCCTCGTCGTCAAAGTGCGGAACATCGACATCCGTGTGCTGGAGCCACGTGTACAGGACGAGCCAGGCGTTCACGACCAAGTAGGGGCCGCCATAGACGGCGAGCACCTGGGCACACCCCGCGGAGTACGTCCACCAGCCGAGCAGGCAGAGCATGCCCACGACACCAACGTCCGACAGCCAGACCTTACGGCGCCACGTGCCAGGAAAAAGCGCCGCCGAGAATGGCCACCCTGGCCAGAAATGGTTGGTCATGCCCCGAGCCGGGCCGCCCGTGACCCCGGTCAGCAGATAGAGCGGCCATCCGGCCAGAAACCGCAGACCGATCACGACCACGGCAAACGCCTCGTCGCCGAACGTTTCCTGCCACCGTCGCCAGGTTTGACCGCCGGGCGTCGTGTCGCGCAGCGGCACGTGCGTTTCACCGAGATCGAGGTGATTCGTGAGGGCGTGATGCACGGCGTGACTGCGTTGCCAGGAAAAATACGGCACGAGCAGGAGGCTGTGCAGCAGGTAGCCAATTGCATCCTGAAGCCAGTTCTGCTTGGCAAACGCTCGATGTCCGCACTCGTGCGCGATCACCCAGCACCCGGTGCCCGCCGTCCCGGCCACGATGGCATAGGCGATCCACGCCGGCAGCCATGACCAACTGACGGGCAGGAAGGCGTAGGCTAAGACTCCGCTGCCGATCGTCATCGCCAACGACAGCACCAGCGAGAACGACGACCGGATCAGGCTGCGTTCGAAGCACTCGTCCGGAATCACCGCGAGCACCTCGGATCTCGTCGGATAACGCTTTTCAGCGGTCGCGACCGAGGTCGGACTGCTGTCGCCGGCTTCGGACGACGTGGCGTCCAGGAGATCACAGGTATTCGACACGACGTCCTCTGTCGCAAGTCCTACAAAGCCTCAAAAATTAGAGGCTCGCCGGCGTTTATGCAAGTATTCCTGCCAAGAGCAGGGCCACCCGGAGTGACCTGCTCCAAAATGATCCAACTGTCAGCATTTAGGAACTCCCACATGGTGACCGTTGGATAGCCGCAGGACGCGGGCATTCAGTGGCTATCGCAACGGGAGGTGAACGAGACGGTTGGCGAACTCGTTCACTGTCATACCCGCGAGACAGAGTTCGACATCGTCGATCAGCCGTCCGATCGGCGTACCCTGAGGCGCGAACAGTATCCCGCCGAACGCGTCGCCTTGCCGCTGCCACGGTGCCGCGATCTCAAGGAAGTCGGCGTCCTGCGTGAGCAACACCCGCCCAATCGTAGTCGCCCGCGTGAGCAACTCGTCGTCTGACATCCGTCCTGCGGAGTCTTCTTGCGCGGTGCGGACATCGTCTGCTTTCGACGGAGGCCCTCTGAGACGCCCGCCGGCACATGCACGTCCATGTAAATAGCCAGAGGCATAGGGAGCGTCACCCGTTGCGGCTCTGCGCTGCGGAACGACGCCGGAGCAGCTCATCACGGGAAACGGGCTCGAACCCGCGGGCCCGCTCAGCCCGAGCTTTCCCCGCCTCGATGGCCGCGACCATGCTGTCATGCTGGTCATGAAAGTACGCAAGTGCTGCATAAACCTCGGCCGGCCGCAGGTCCGGATGCTGCCGCAGAATCTCCTCCGCGGACCAGCCGTAAAAATACTGCTCCGCGGCGATGTGCTCGACGGTGTACCGAGAGCCCTCGATGACTGCCTTCCCGTCATTCGCGAGGACGATATGTGGGTATGTGTCAGCAGTCGCCACTTGAAAACTCCTTCGGACTCAGGGGGAACTGGATTCTACCGTGCGGCAGGAGCCGCCTCCTAGTCATGGTGGTAAGGGTGGGCCATGAAGCTAGACCGCCCACTCGTCGGTGGGAACAGGATCGCAGCCGCCAACGGCGGCCTCAGGGCGGCGAATGACAAACCCTGGCGTGCGGTTCGCGAGAGTGAGCGCGATTGTCGGCCGGAAAATACAGTCTATTGTGCCGAGGAATATGGGGCGGGAGAGGAAATTGTCATGCTGGGTTTTTTGTCAGGCAGGGTGGTGCGATAACGGATGCGAAGTCCGCGAAACCACTCCATCAACTCGGGCATTCGTCTCCAATGACCACCAGTTCCATTTCGGCTGATCAATCCCCACGCTTGCGCATCGGCTTTATCGGCACCGGTATCATGGGCCGGAGCATGGCGGGCCACCTGCTCGCCGCGGGCCACGAACTCCACGTCTATAACCGCACCCGCCAGAAGGCTGAGCCGCTGGTCGCAGAAGGCGGCCGCTGGCACGACGCTCCGGCCGGTGTCGCCGCCGCGAGCGCTGTCGTGATCACGATGCTCGGCATGCCCACCGATGTGGAGGAGGTCTATTTCGGTGGCGGCGCCGTGCCCGCCGGGCAGGGCATCCTCGACCGCGCGGTCCCCGGAACACTCCTCATCGACATGACCACGTCGAGTCCGACGCTCGCGGCCCGGATCGCTGCCAGCGCCGCGGCCCGCGGGCTCGATGCGATCGATGCGCCGGTCTCCGGGGGCGACGTCGGGGCGCGAAACGCGGCGCTGGTGATCATGGCCGGCGGCACGGAGGCGGCTTTCGAACGGGCTCGCCCGCTCTTCGCCAGTCTCGGCAAATCGGCCACGCTACTCGGACCGGCCGGCGCGGGGCAGCGGTGCAAGCTCGCCAACCAGATTGCCGTGGCCGTGGGAATGGTCGCGTGGTGCGAGAGCTTGGCCCACGCGCGGGCGGGGGGCTTGGATCCCGCTCTTGTGCAGCAGGTGCTCAGCGGAGGGGCCGCAGCCAGTTGGGCACTCACAAACCTCGCCCCGCGTGCGATCGCGGGCGACTTTGCGCCGGGCTTCTTCGTACGGCATCTTGTCAAAGATATTCGTCTCGCCCGCGAGGCCGCCGAGGAGACGGGCATCGAGCTTCCCGGCCTCCTGACGGCCGAGCGGCTCTACGACGCGGTCATGGCCGGTGGCTGGGGTGACGAGGGCACGCAGGCGCTGCTGCGTCTTTACACCGACATGAGCGGCTGACGGCAAGGGCGGTGCTTGACCTCAAACCGGCCGGCTGAGCGGCGTCGGCGTGTTGTCGCCGCGGAGCAGGCGAATGCCTTTCCGGTTTACTATGATGACACCACGAGACACGAGTCCACCCCTGGAGATGAACCCTATGACCGCCGACAGCCCAGCCCAGCCGACGAAGCCCGCCGCGAAGAAGAAGCCCCATCCCACCAAGAAGCCCGTCGTCAAGAAGAAGCCCGTCGGGAAGGCCACCAAAAAGCCCGCAGAAGCCATCACGAGCAAGGCGGACCTGATTCGAAAGGTCGCCGGGATCATCAAGGCGAAGGGGGAAAACCCGCGGCCGAGTGAGATCGTAAAGATCCTCGCGGAAGAGGGCGTTGCAGTTGCTGCAGCCCAGGTTTCGATGACCCTGAAGGCAGCCGGCTATCGTCCACTGCGGAAGCGTCGCAAGAACAAGAAGACCGCCGAGGGAGCTGCCACGAAGAAAGCTGTTGTTGGCGGCCGGGCGAGCCAGATCTCGATCGACGATCTCCTCGCGGCCAAGAGTGTCTCGGGTGCTTTCGGCGGCACGGACAAGGCGATCGCGGCTCTTCAGGCTCTCAAACAGTTCGAGGGCTGAGCAGGGTAGGCCGGCGAGGAACACCCCGTCGCTTACGTTCCCCTTTACAAGCCCTCGGCGTAAGCCGGGGGATCGGAAGCAAGGAATCCCGTCGCTTACGCTCAGGGCTTGTATGGGAAATTCATACAAGCCCTGACGTGAGCGAGTGTGTTCTCCTCAGCACGATGCTCCGGCGGTACCAGCGACGGGCAGGCCATCCGACGCCCAGCTTTAAGGCGTCATCTCAAAATGGCACGTCGTCGTCACCGGCCTCGGCAAAGGCGTCGTTTGGGTCGATGGTGTTGACCGGGCCGTCATGAGCCCGACCACTCCCGGACACACTTTTGAACGAAAGTGCCTCGGCGCTCAGGAAATATTTGGCCTCACTGGCCTCGTCCCGCTGCCAGCGGCGGCCGCTCAGGCGGTAGGTCACCTCGATCTCATCGCCCACGGCAAGATCGTCGACCGCGTCGCAGCTATCCTTCATGAACTCGACGGGGATGAAGTTGGTGAATGTGCCCTTGGACTGCTCGAGCACCACCAGACGCTTGCGAAAGCCCTTCTGCCCGAAGGTCTTGGTCTCCTCGATCAGGTGGACGACGCCGCGGACGGTCGGATCTTTCATGGTATTTGTTCGGTGGTTTTCTATGGTCGGCCCCCAGCAGCGCTGCCAGGCGGACTGTCAAGACGAAAGAGTACCATACGCAGCTCATTACGCTGGCCATCAGGGCTCAGAGTCGCCAACTGCTGCCGTAGCGGGAGGAAGTGTCGTTCCTCCTTGGCTTCCATGAGGCGTGTCACCAATTCGGTCACGCGGAAGAACTGCGGCTTCCTGGCCTGAGAGCAGGCGGCCTTGGTGCGGGCGGTTCGAGTGTCACCCGCCTCACATCCCGTAGGGGAAATCCGCATGCTCGGTCAGGCCGCTTGAACGAATCGGGGTGAGGGCTTTGGCATATTCCAAAAGAATCCGGTCTGCAAACTCGATGCGTTTGCGGAGCCAGGCATCCCGGTCGCTTGCGGGCGTCTCGCCGGCCAGCACGTCGGCCACGTCCTGAACCAGTATCTGCTCGGGGATATAGACCAGTCGGCTATTTTTATAGCCGCTGGTGCGAAGCTCGTTCACCGGATAGCTCCCGCCGCGTGAAGCCGAAACAGCCACGATCAAGGCCGGCTTGTGGCCGACTTCCTTGGGGCCGGCGAACAGAAGCAGATTCTTGAGCCCCGGCGGCACCATCCCGGCCCATTCCGGCGAGATGATCACAAACCCGTCGGCCTTTCGCATTCTGTCCCGGTAGGGCTTCCAGAGAAGCCCAAGCTCCCCGTCGCCCTGCCAGACGCTTTCGTCCCACAGCGGCAGAGGATTCCCGGTCAGATCGATCGTGTCGACAATCGTTGCAGAATCGATGCGGGCCAGATCCCTCGCGATGTATGCGCCGACCCTGCTTGACTGGCTGTCTTTGCGGTGACTACCAACGATGATGGCAATGTGCACGGCGGCTCCTCATGGAAACTGAGATGTGGAAACTGGACTGCAAGGGGAAAATCCAACGCAGGGATTCGTCGCGGATCGTAACACATCCCGTCGTACGCCGGGGGTTGTATGGGGCAGGGTATACAAGCCCGGAGCGCGAGCAATTGCGTCGGCACGCCGATCATGGCCCCGAGCATGTCGGCAGTGCAGGCCAGATGGCCGAGCACCCAGGTGGCGTGATTCATCTGGGCAGCAGGCTGGAAGGACATTTGTTCGTCTGGGAGGTCGGCCACCAGGCGTTTCGCATACCCGAGACTGAGGTTCCAGGTGTGGAGCAGGGGGGAGAGCATGGAGTGCACCTTCCGTTTCGAGACCATCGGCAGAACACAATCTTTCCGATTCTCTGCGGTAGTATCTCAACGGTCAATCATCGGTGGACCACGCGGCTTTTGGCGGCTGCGTTTAAAAAACAAGAAAACAGGGTGGAGAGGCGGGCGATGCAAAGACGGGAAACGGGCTGGGGCGTGATTGCAATTTTAGTCGCAACGGTCTGTTGGTATGTCGCGGTGCCGGGGCTCTGTGCGGGCGATGAGGCCGATGGGGCCTTCGCCCCGGCCGCGTTGTCGAAGAAAAGTCAGGCCACAGAACCCTCCGGCGATGCCCCGACGAGCCACGACGTCGTGATCTACGGCGGCACGAGCGGCGCTGTCGTGGCGGCCGTCCGTGCAAAACATGCTGGCGCGAGCGTCATCGTGGTGTCGCCAGACA
>JBIIFB010000297.1:0-3320 GCA_044237545.1 Pirellulales bacterium | reverse complement strand
AAGCCGGGGGATGGCGCACCGCCAGACAAGAGATCCCATCGCTGACGCTCCGGGCTTATATGGGCGAAAAAATCGCTCCCGTCCAGGATTTCCTCTTTTGTCATTGTGTTAACACGCTGCACCGCGGGCCTCAAAGTTTTTTTGAGAGCACGTCCTTCAGCATCTTCTTGTCGAGGCTCAGGTCCGCCACCAGTTGCTTGAGCTTCCGGTTCTCCTCCTCAATGATTCGAAGCCGTCGCAGTTCGGCGATGCCGAGCCACCAACCCCCAGTGGCTCTACGCCCTCGATCTCTTCAACGAGGGCTTTTACTGGGAGTCGCATGAAGCCTGGGAAGCTTTCTGGCACGCTTTGGGCCGCACGAGTCCCGAAGCCAAGTTCGTGCAGGGGTTGATTCACCTTGCTGCCGCCTGCGTGAAGATCCGGGAGGGCAGACCAGAAGGAGTTCGTCGGCACACACAACGAGCCCGAACACTCCTGGGCGACTTGGGAGCGGCACATGTTGCCGACGCAGGGGCTTACGCAGCAGCTTCCGGCCTTGCCCCGGAAAGCGTCTCAAGCGTTTTCCGGGAGCTCGAGCACTATCGGCCCGAATGCTGGCACACTTCAAGGACGCCGGTTGTGCGTGTCCTGAGTGCAGAGCTCCGGTGCTGAAGTGCCATTGACCGGGCTATCCTTCTGTGAGCTCTTCACGGAGACGTGCCGAAGCCTATTCAGGAACCGGTTTTACCCGCAGATTCTACTGAAGACCCTCTTTCATAGGGGGAAGGCAGGTGTCTCACCTATCGTTGGCTCAGTTCGCGTAGCCGCGAATTCGTAAATGGACTAACTTGTCGCCAGTTTCACACCCCGGTCCCATTGAAGGAAAAAACATGGCTAAGAAAAAAACTGCAAAGAAGTCCACCGCAACCAAGATCGTGGCGAAGAAGACGCCCGCCAAGACCGTCTTGCGTAAGATCGCCGACACGGCCAAGAAAATCGGCAAGAACATGGCGGCCCGCCGGGCTGCTCGCCAGTCGGCTGTTATGAACGTCATCGCTAAGGGAACTGCGAGAGTCGCTGCTGCGACCGGTTCGGTCGCGAAGAAGGCGACGAAGCGAGCCGCTACCAAGAAGGCGGCGGCGAAATAGGCTGAGAGCCGACCGTCTGGAAATGAGTGATTCCAAAACCGACCGCCTGACGCTGCCCCTAACTTGGTGCCAGCCGGGTTGTTAGCCATGCAGGGCCGGTAGATGCGCATGTCCATCTACCGGCCGCGCGAACTCCGACGGTGTTCGGTTGCCCAGAGCACCATGCGGACGTACGCGATTGGCGGTGAACTCACTCCCAGACTGCCAGCCGTCAGCATCCGGATCGGCCGACAATCGGAGGTGCGGTCAGCCACGAAGTCGTAGCACCCAGACTCTCTCTCGGGAAGCGGTGCTGTTTCAGGGGGGCAGGTCAAGATCACACACGCCGATCTCCTTGCCACGGCGTATGCTGACATGATCGTGGTGGCTGATTGCGATCGTGATGGTGGGTAGTGCTGCTCGCCCAGGCTGTCTCTACTGTCTCTACGGCAGTGAGCCGGCCTGCCCAGAAACGATTGAAACCGCCGATCAAGCACGACCCGGAACGGCTTTGTGACGAGTGCTCTTCCCGCTGAAGGGCCGCAAGACTGGTTGCCCGTGGCAGAGCACGATTGTCCGCCCTTTTTATGGTGCGTCAGTGTGGCCGGGAAATTGTGTTGACGCGGTTCCCCCCCCGGCATACAACTAACCCCATCAAGAGCAGTGACGCATTGGGGTGCGTGAACAACAGGACTGGCTTTTCCGTCCAGTCGTTGTTCAGGCTTTCTTCATGCGACAAAAATCTCTCATACGTCTTCCCTGCTTCCGCAACCGCTCCGCTCTGATATCAGCGGTGGCACGCGGTTTAGTGCTCGCCGGACTGCTTGTCGTGGGATTGCCTACAAGGGCTGTCGCCGTCGACACGATCCTCAACAGCGGCACGACGACGGTCAGCACCGGCACGGATTTCGGAGGGAGGCTCTACGTCGCAACAACTGGCACCGCCACGCTTGAAGTGATCGCTGGCGGATACGTAACCAACACAGACAGCTATCTGGGCTCGGACTACACAGGCTTTGGCACGGCCACGGTGTCGGTCGGCGGCACGTGGGCCAATAGCGGCGAACTCATCGTCGGCTCTTTTGGCAAGGGCACGCTCAACCTAACCGGCGGCAGCGTGACCAACACAGATGCCTATATCGGCCTCAGGGACGGCGCGTACAGCAACAACAGCACGGCGACCGTCACGGGAGGCACATGGGCCACCAGTGGCAACATGGCAGTCAGCCGCGACAGCAGCGGCTTCGGCTACAGCACCGGCACGCTCACTATGTCGGGCGGCCTCGTGACCGTTGGCGGCACGCTCTCGCAGGGCAGCGACGGCACGATCAATCTGAACTCCGGCGGCACGCTCCAGATCGGCGTCGGCGGCACAACCGGCGTCCTCGGCGTTTCAACGCTCACAAACAACGGTACGTTCGTCTTCAATCGCTCTGATGACTCGACCTACTCAGGCAGCATCAGTGGCACGGGCGCAATCACGAAGCAGGGCGGCGGCACGCTGACGCTCTCCGCCAGCAACGGCTACACGGGCGGCACGACGATCAGTGCCGGCGTGCTGCAAGTCGGTACAGGCGGAACGGCGGGGTCCATCGCCGGAAACGTGGTCAACAACTCTGCCCTCATCTTCAACCGGTCTGATGCCTCCACCTACTCGGGTGTCATCAGTGGGAATGGCACCGTCACGAAGCAGGGCGTCGGCACGCTGACGCTCTCTGGGAACAACTCTTACACGGGCGGCACGACGATCAGGTCCGGTGTGGTGGCTGTCACTGCAGGCGGAGCCGTCAGTCACAGTGGTGCGGCCCTGACCATCGGGCAATCATTCGGCGACTCGGGCGCACTGAACGTTGCCGGCGGCAGCGTGAACAACACGAATGGCGTTCTCGGCTACAACAACGGCAGCGTCGGCACAGCCACGGTGAGCAGCGGCACGTGGACCAATAGTGGAGCCCTCACCGTTGGCAGAAGCGGCACCGGCACGCTCAACGTGTCTGGCGGCAGTGTCACCAACTCAATCGGCTATCTCGGCTACGACCCCGGCAGCTTCGGCACGGCCACGGTATCGGGGGGCACGTGGGCCACGGGCGGCGCCAATCTCTACGTTGGCTACTCCGGCACCGGCACGCTCAACGTGTCTGGCGGCAGTGTCACCAACTCAATCGGCTATCTCGGCTACGACCCCGGCAGCTTCGGCACGGCCACGGTATCGGG
>JBIIFB010000140.1:0-10229 GCA_044237545.1 Pirellulales bacterium | reverse complement strand
AAGAGAGTCTCTGTGAAACTCGGACATTACGGGCTGAAAACCCAGAAAAGCCACGGCGTGCGGCGATACGATTCCAGCGAAGCCGACCTGCGGCGGGTGCAGGAACGCTACGGTATCGACCTCGACATCCCACCCCCGCCGGACGTGCACCATGTGCCCCACGTACCCCCATTGGCTTAGGGGCACGTGGGGTACGTAGGGGCACGTTCCGAAGAGGAGGTGGTCAAGCCAGCTCGAACTAATGCGCCCGAGGTCTGGCCACAGTACTGTTTTCTGGTGATCGCCCTAAGGCGTTTACCGCTGCCATCCGCCGCCCTATCCATCGCTTGCCAAGGTCTGGGTACGGCTGGTGGCAACGGAGGACGGCTCGCACGTCGTGTCTTTGTCTTCGCCCCCGGCTGACCGGGAAGTCGCTGTCGAAGAATCAGTACTCCCGCACGGCGGTGGGATCGGTGACCACCAATCCGATCCGGGCTGAGCGAGACCGACGCGTGCGAAACTTCGATTGACATGCTCCGTAAAATTCGACGGTTATCGGTAGTCGCCGCAAGCAGTGTGCGAGTGAAGGCTATCGCGATTGCGAACCACGGAAAGGAACAAACGATGAAGGTCTACGTCGAGAACGAACGCAAGGCGGAACCGTTGCTGATCACAGCGAAGAGGGCAGCAGAGCTGCTGAACATCTCGACCCGCCATCTCTATACGCTCACGAATCGCGGGCTTCTTCGAGCCAAGCGAATCGGGAGGAGGGTCTTGTATCGGATGGCCGACATCCAGCGATTCATTGACGACGACAGCAGCGCCTCGATCGCCTAGCCCTCTTGACCCTCGTCGTACGTTTCTCACGCATCACATCCCCTACATCCAAGGAGAGGCCAATGGCTCACGTCAGCAAGGATGGCAACGGCAGTCTGCGTCTTCGGTTCAACATCGACCCCCAGACTCAGAAGGGGTTCAGGATCGGAAAGGTATCCAGCAAGGTTGCCCAGCGGCTGTGCGATCACGTCGATGAATTGGTCTCGGCACTGAAGACCGGCCTGCCGGTGTCCCCGTCCACGGCAGAGGCCATCGCCCGGCTCCAGCCCTCGTTCAGGGCCAAGTTCGAGCGGGCGGGGCTGCTGGAGCCCCAGAAGCCACAGATGGGGCTGGCTGCGTTCCTGACGGCCTACATCGATGGCAGAGGTGATCTGAAGCCCTCGACCCGAGACAACCTGACTCAGGCCAAGGTAGCGCTGATTGAGTATTTCGGGGCGGAGCGGGGGCTGGGTGACATCACCCCCGGCGACGCCGACGAATTCCGGCTGTGGCTTCAGACCAAACGGCGGCGACCGCTGGCTGCGAACACGGCCAAACGGCTGTGTAGCAGGGCGAAACAATTTTTCCTCCACGCACAACGCAAGCGCCTCGTAAGAGAAAGCCCGTTCGCCGATATGCGGCGGCTTGCGGTGACGGGTAACGAGAGTCGTCGCCGCTTCATCGAACGCCCAACCATCGACCGGGTGCTGGCTGTGTGCCCCAGCGTGGATTGGCGGCTGATCGTGGTGCTTTGCAGGTTCGGTGGGATGCGCCCGTCTGAGGCATGCAACCTGCGATGGGAACACGTGAGTTTTGAGAGGAGACGGATTCGCATCCGGTGCGAGAAGACTGAGCACAGAGAGGGCCGAGAGTGGCGGGAAATCCCCTTCTTTCCGGAGATCGTGCCTCACCTTCAGGAGGCTTGGGAGGCAGCACCAGAGGGCGCTGAGATGGTGATCCAGAAGTACCGGGCAAGCCAGAATCTACGGATGCCCTTTCAGGACATCGTTGCACGGGCGGGCGTGGAGGTCTGGGGCAAGCCTTTTCAGAATCTCCGGGCGACACGGGAGACAGAGCTGGTTCGCGAGTTCCCGCTGCACGTCGTGTGTTCGTGGCTGGGGAATACCGCGGCTGTCGCAAAGGCTCACTACCTATCCGTCACCGATACAGACTTCGAGAAGGCGGCAGGTGGGAGCGGGGCTGACGGCGTGCAAGCTGCGGCTGCGCGGCAAGCAGGTTAAGAAGCAGCTGAGCAAGCGATCACGGGGCTGGCAGGAGATCGAAGGGCACTGAGCCCAGATACTTCTGCCAGCCCCGCTGCGTTTGCTGCGGAGAACTGCGGTCGGATGCGCCGCAGGGGCTGTCCTTAAAAACGGCCTTGAAGGGGCCAGAAGAGCCCGCTTGGAGAAGAACCGCGTGCGACCGTCGTCAGCAGCGATTGTTGAAAAGCCCGGGCCAAACGCGGGTTGCTGTTCCAGTCCACCCCGTTCCGCATCGGCCAAAAAGAGCAAAGCTCCCCGAGTAGGATTCGAACCTACAACCTACCGGTTAACAGCCGGCCGCTCTACCGTTGAGCTATCGGGGAAGAACGTGAACTAAATTACCCTAACGGTTTCCGAAAATCGATGGCCGTAGGATCAGATTTCAGAGGCCGATCACAGTCCCAAACTGCCGGACGGACTGGTGACAACCAAACGAAACAAGAACCACGCCCCGCACACCAACGGTCAGCCCTCCGCTGGAGAAAGCTGTTTCTCCATCAGCACCCGATTCCCTTTGGCGTTGTACTCGATGCGGGTCATGAATGTCCGCATCAGCATCACCCCCCGGCCGTTGGGGGCTTCGAGACGATCCTCCAGCCGGCAGTCCGGGACCGCGGCCGGGTCGAATCCAGCCCCCTCATCCGTCACCTCAATGCGGGCCAGCGTCGGTGATACGACGCAGGCAACACGCACCACCTTGTTCGGATCGAGTTTGTTTCCATGGACGATCGCATTCACGATCGCTTCCTCGGCAGCGAGGTGGATCGCAAAGATGTCCGATGGTGACCAGCCGTGGGAGCCGAGTTGCTCGAGCAGTTGATCCATGACCAGCCGGCTGGCACCGCGTTCACTAGGCAGTTCGATCTCGCGGCGCCACTCCGAAGTGTCCACGGGCTGAGAGGCCTTCTCAGAAGATTCCGCGGGTTGATTGTGGTGTGCCATGCGTTTTTTCCGACCGTCGCCCATGCGGCAGGCAGGCGAATTATTCGAAAGCCAAAATGGCCTCGGCCTCGTCCTTACGAATGTCAAAAATTTTGTTGAGCTTCGTGATCTGGAAGACCTCGAGAATCTCCGGGCGGATGCCACTCATCTTCAACCGGCCGCGATGCGACTTGACCTTGCGATCGAGCGTGATCAGTTTGCCAAGTGCGGCGCTTGAAAGGAACTCGACGCCAGTAAAATTCAGGAGCAGGCTTTTACGGTTGTCCTGCTCGACCAAGCCGAATAACTCGGCGCCCAGTTCGAGGATGCCTGTCTCGTCCAAGATTTTCTTGTCCAGAAACCTTACAACCGTGACTTCGCCCACTTTGATGACGTCGATTCGCCGATGCGTTGCCATGCAGACTCTCGCTGAACACCTGTGGCAACATGCCACCCAATTGAGCGGGTCCAGAAACCTGCTTCGGGAACCGGTTCTGGAAGAACCGAGAGCCTAGCCGGTTGACCGTCCAATTGCTATGAGAACGCCAGGAAGTGCCGGCCGGCGCTGCCAAAATGGCAGGGCTGGCCGCTGGGTCTGTCCGCAAATTCCTGTGCTGGTTTCGATGCTCGTTTCAATGCACGGCGGCCGCGTCAAGAAGCGGGTTTCGTCCGGCCGACCCCGTCAACGGTTAAAATCCCGTCTATTCGGCGCGCCAGTTGCTTCTTCCAGTGGGGCCTGTCTGATAACGCTGGTTCCGGCAGGTCGCAGGCGTTCCGGTAGGCATGCAATCTTGCCATCAGGCACAGAGCCATGGGGCACAGACATGCATGCAGCCCTCGTTCGTTTTGACTCCACACCCCCACTATTGTCTTTGTCGTCTTTGTTTCTCATTAACTTCGCTGCAGAAAGGTTTCGATCATGACAGCCACCGCGAGCAAGCCCGCCAAGAAAAAGTCGAGTCTGGTCCCGCTGGGTGACCGCGTGGTCGTGGAGCGCGAGGAGAGCGAACAAAAGACCTCCGGCGGCATCCTGCTGCCTGATTCCGCCAAGGATAAGCCGGCCCGTGGCACCGTCGTCAGCGTCGGCGAGGGCAAGTTCGACGACAAGGGCCATCGCCACCCGCTGCAGGTCAAGCCGGGCGACCGCGTCGTGTTCACCAGTTATGCCGGCGAGGCCTTCAAGGTGGGCGACGATGAACTGTTGCTCATGCGAGAGGATGACATTCTGGCCGTGCTCGGCTGAGCACCGGTTTGAGTTCATCGCTCGTTCATTGCCACAACCGATCCAACGAAGCCTTCGTCAAGCCAAGCCTTCGTCAAGCATTCGACTTTCCCTTCTACCAATTCCCCTTCCGAGGAGATTCAACCCATGTCCAAGATGATGGCATTCGATCAGGAAGCGCGTGAGGCGATGCGGCGTGGTGTCGCCAAATTGGCCCGCGCGGTCAAGGTGACGCTCGGTCCCAAGGGACGAAACGTCATTCTACAAAAAAGCTTCGGCTCACCCACGGTCACCAAGGACGGCGTGACAGTCGCCAAGGAGATCGACCTTGAGGACGTCTATGAGAACATGGGCGCCCGCATGGTTCGGGAAGTGGCCAGCAAGACAAGCGACGTGGCCGGTGACGGCACCACGACCGCCACGGTGCTCGCCGAGGCGGTCTTCAACGAAGGCCTGCGAGCCGTGGTCGCCGGTGTCAATCCGATTCAGATGAAGGCGGGCATCGAGAAGGCGGTGGAAGATATCGCCGGCAAGCTCAAGGACATGTCGATCCCCGTGAAGGGCAAAAAAGAGATGGCCCAGGTGGCGTCGATTGCCGCCAATAACGACATGGAGATTGGCGAACTGCTCGCCGAGGCCATGGACAAGGTCGGCAAGGACGGGGTGATCACGGTTGACGAGGGCAAGAGCCTGAAGACCGAGGTCGAATGGGTCGAGGGTATGCAGTTCGACCGCGGCTACCTCTCCCCCTACTTCGTCACGAGCCCGCAGCAGATGCAGTGCGTGCTCGAAGATTGCTACGTGCTCGTGTTCGAGAAGAAGATCTCGAGTGTCAAAGACATTGTGCCGCTGCTCGAGGCCGTGGTGAATGCCGGCAAGCCGCTGCTGATCGTTTCGGAGGAGGTAGACGGGGAGGCTCTGGCCACGCTGGTCATCAACCGGCTCCGTGGAACCTTCCAGGTCTGTGCAGTGAAGGCTCCCGGTTACGGCGATCGCCGCAAGGCGATGATGGAAGACATCGCGATCATCACCGGTGCCACGGCCGTGTTTGAAAACCTCGGCATGAAGCTGGAAAACCTCGGCTTGGCCGAACTGGGCCGGGCCAAGAAGGTGATCGTCGACAAGGACAACACCACGATCATCGAGGGTGCCGGCAAGACCAGCACGATCAAGTCGCGGATCGAGCAGATCCGTCACGAGATCGACGCGGCCACGAGCGACTACGACCGCGAAAAGCTTGAGGAGCGGCTGGCGAAGCTTGCTGGCGGTGTGGCGAAGATCAATGTCGGTGCCGCAACCGAGAGCGAGATGAAGGAGAAGAAGGCCCGCGTCGAGGACGCTCTCCACGCAACGAGAGCAGCCGTGGAAGAGGGCATTCTGCCAGGTGGCGGCGTCGCCCTGTTGCGGGCCAGCTCGCAGGTCAAGCCGAAGGGCCTCTCCGAAGACGAGACGGTCGGCTTCAACATTGTGGTTCGTGCCTGCCGGGCACCGGTCACAATGATCTCATCGAATGCCGGTCAGGACGGCTCGATCGTGTGCGAGAAGGTGCTCGCCGGAAGTGGCAACTTCGGCTACAACGCGGCCACCAACGAGTACGAAGACCTCGTCAAGGCGGGGGTCATCGATCCGGCGAAGGTGACGCGGACGGCGCTGCAGAATGCCACCAGTGTGTCGACGCTGCTGCTGACCAGTGATGCCCTGATCGCTGAGAAGCCGAAGGACTCCAAGCCGAAGGCCGGCGGTGGCGGCCACGGCGGCGACTACGACATGTATTGAGCCGGCATGACATGCCCAGCAGTGGGCATGTCCGGTCAATCGCAAAATCCAGGCCGGGGCGTCCGCTAGGACGCCCCGGTTTCATTTGGACGCTCTGGTTTTATTAGGACGCCCCGGTTTTTTGTTGTGCCGTGCCATGGCCTGCCTCAGGAGCGGCCGCGACTGCCAGCGGGCGCTTGGGCTTCGTGAGGCTGTCGATCGACACGAAGCCGTCGCCGCCCCCGGGCACTGGCGGCTGACAGGGGGCCGCGAAGAACCGCTTGGAGAGCGACCGGGCCAGCCAGACGGTGGCGGCGATCGAGACGACGATGGCGATGACATCCTGCATCGAACGTGGTTGCCTCAGCCGAGCAGTGCGGTACCGATCTGGTAGGTGGCGAAAGCTCCGAGCCATGCCAGCACGGTCATGTAGGTGAACGTGACAACGGGCCAGAGCCAACTGTTCGTCTCCCGGCCAATCACGACCAGCGTGCTCGCGCACTGGGCGCACAGCGCGAAGAACACCATGATCGACAGGGCCACCGGCAGTGTGAAGACCTTGCGGTTGGTGCCGTCCCAGGTCGCTGCGCGGAGTCGACGCACCAGAGCCGTGCCCCCCTCCTCTTCCCCGGGATCGATGTCACCGAGGTTGTAAATGACCGCGAGTGTGCCCAACACCACCTCACGAGCTGGAAAGCTCGCGATCGCGGCGCACCCCAACCGCCAGTCCCAGCCGAGCGGCCTGACAAGGGGTTCGACGAGCCTCCCCATCCGTCCAAGCAGGCTCTGCCTCTGGGCGGCTCCGCGGCGAAACCCGGCCAGACCGGCGTCGGTCTCAAACGAGGCCAATTGCTCCGCCACGTCGGCATGGTCGGGGCTGCTGGCGGGCAGGCTGGCCAACTGCGCGGCCAGGGCCGTGCGGGTGGCGGCCACGTCGGCCTCGATGGCTGCGTCGCTGTGCGGGTAGCTGGCCAGCGCCCAGATCACGATGCTCACGGCCACGATCAGCGTGCCGGCATTCTGGAGGAACGACCAGACCGCCTCGCGGACCCGCTCCAGCACGACCTGCCACCGCGGCCACCGCCAGCCGGGCAGTTCGAGAACGAAGGGCTGTGGCGGTCCACGAAACACGGTCCGCGAGAGGATCAGTGCCACGAGTGCCGCTGTCACCACGCCCACCGCGTACATGCCGGCGAGCACCAGCGCCGGCAGCCGTAGCCAGGAAAATCCAACTGGGATGTTGGGCACGAACGCCCCACACAGGAGCAGGTAGACAGGCAGTCGGGCCGAGCAACTCATCAGGGGCGCGACCAGAATCGTCAGCAGCCTGTCCCGCGGGTTTTCGATCGTCCTCGCGGCCATGATGCCGGGAATGGCGCACGCGAAGCTCGACAGAAGTGGGATGAATGATTTGCCACCGAGCCCCACGCCGCATAGCAGCCTGTCCATGAGAAAGGCCGCGCGTGAGAGATAGCCGCAGCCTTCGAGAATTGCCACGAACAGGAAGAGCATCGCGATCTGCGGCACGAAGACCACCACGCCCCCCACGCCAGCTAAAACGCCATCGACCACGAGCGAACGGATCGCCCCGGGCGGCAAAAGCCCCCCGACCAAGCCGCTGACCCAGTCCATGGCCGAAGAGATGCCATCCATGAGCGGCGTCGCCAGCCAGAAGATCGACGAAAACATCATCAGCATGGTGGCGATGAACACGAGCGTGCCCCAGATGCGATGGGTGAGCACGTCGTCGATCCACTCACCGAGCGGCCTGTGGGCCGGCGTCTGCCTCTGCACAACGCCGGCCAGAAGCTCTTCAATCCAGGCGTAGCGGGCGATCGCCTCGCGGGCGGCCGGCTCGTGCCGGGCGTCCACGGCCGAGAGATGGGCCTCAAAACCAGCCGGTGGCTGCGGGGTCGAGTCCATCACCGCCAGAATGGCGTCACCGAGGGCCTCGACCCCGACCCGCGTCGGCGCCACCACGCGGACGACCGGGCAGGCGAGACGGCGGCTGAGTTCCGCGGTGTCGATCGTGATTCCCTTTTGGGTGGCCACGTCGGTGAGCGTCAGGCCGATTACGGTCGGGAGCCGCAGGGCCAGTGCCTGAGTGGCGAGGTAGCAGTTGCGTTCGAGGTTGGTGGCATCAGCCACCACGACCACACAGTCGGGTGTGGGCACGCCGGCGAGGCGGCCTCGGAGCACATCCACAGCCACCTGCTCGTCAGGGCTTTTGGGCACGAGACTGTAGGTGCCCGGCAGGTCGATCAACTCGATCGTTCGGCCCCGATGGGTGAAACGGCCGAGTTTCTCCTCCACGGTCACGCCCGGGTAGTTGCCGATCCGCGTCGGAATGCCGGCCAGTGCTGAAAAAAGCGTGCTCTTCCCAGTGTTGGGATTGCCGAGCAGGGCAACAACCAGCGCACGGTCTTCCCTCCCGGCAGGCGAAGGGTTGCCATCAGGCGGAGCAGTGCCGTCAGGCTGAGGGCTCATGGGTTCCGTACAGATTACTTCGCGATGGCGACGCGGGCTGCCTCGTGGCGGCGGATCGAGAGTCGGTAGCCGCGAAGTTCCAGTTCCATGGGGCCTCCCAGCGGTGCTGTGCCGACAACGCGAACATTCACACCGGGCGTGAGCCCCATCTCCAGCAGCCGAAGGGAGGTCGAATCACTGCCCGACACGTCAGTAACGCGGGCCGTGGAACCGATGGCGACCTGTTCGAGTGACACGGGCTGGGCTCCCTAAAGTAGGAATGGCGGCAGGAATGGCGGAGAGACTGGCTACAAAGTGGCTACTGTGGCGAACAACACTACTACTGAGACTACTATTGAGAATGAGTCTCAATCGCTATGTAAGTGTAGAACCTTTCCCCGGCCCGGGCAACTGGTCGACTCGAAAGGAATCAGAAATGGCTGGAAACGGTCTCTTTGTGACGGGCACCGACACGGGCGTCGGAAAGACGGCGGTGACCGTGGCGATCGTGCGGAAGCTCGTCCAGGACCGGGGGCTACGGGTGGGTGTCTACAAACCGGTGTCGAGTGGCGTGGAACCGGGCCGCTTTTCCGAGAGCGATGCCGCCAGGCTCTGGGATGCCGCCGGCCGTCCGCTCTCGATTGAAGCGGTCTGTCCGCAGATGTTTGCGGCTGCCATCTCCCCTCCCAGAAGTGCCCGTGCGGAGGGCCGTCTGGTGGATGAGCAGCTGCTCCGCGCTGGGTTCGACGCCTGGCGAGACGCAAGCGACATCGTCATCGTCGAAGGGGCGGGAGGGCTGTTGTCACCGCTGGGCGACACGTTGCTCAACGCCGATCTGGCCCTCGACCTCGGCCTGCCGCTGGTCGTCGTGGATGCGGCGCGGTTGGGATCGATCGGACGAACGCTGGCCATTGTGGAGGCGGCGGCTGCCCGCGGGCTGCGGCTGGCGGCGGTCGTGCTTTCGCAGGTCGAGCCTCTGATCGAAGAACTGGCCAAAGATCTGGTTGAAGAACTGGTTGAAGAATCAGCCTCCAACTTCGATGATCCCACCAGCGGTTGGGCGATCGCACGGGACAGCGCCAGCGATCTCGCTGAGCGACTGCGGCCCGTGCCGGTGGTGATGCTCGGTCACAATGCAGCCTCACTCGAGCCAGACCAAGACTGGCAGATGCTGTCGCGCGGGCAGAAGCGGGAGTAGCGGGTAGTATCAGCCCGCCGCAGACACGATGGGAGCCCGGCCCGCGTGCACCTGGCCGACAGGCTCGGCTTTCAGGTTGGCGATCGAGAGCCGCATCGACACCTTCCAGACTCCGTCGGCGTCGGGGGTGACGATCCAGTGGGGCATCACCACGACCGACTGGTGCACCAGTTCAAATCCACCCTCGGACTGGCTCACCGACTGGATCGGAAATGTCCACACTCCTGCTGCCAGACCGTTGCTCGGCTCGGAGAAGGCCAGTCGGGCGTCGATCCCGAGCCAGTCGTCGACCAGCCCGATCGCTCGGACGTCGGCCAGATCGAGCCGGCCACCAAGCTCACCAAGACTCTGCCGCGATTCGTCGTAGAAATACCTGCCCTCTGCCCTGTCCGGCATGCCTGCGAAGTTGAACTCGACCGCCAGGTGCTGGCGGAAGTCGTGGGGCAGCCCCTCCAGCTTGTAGGCGATCTCGAGCGTCCGTGAGCCGGCCTCCAGCGTCACCGCCTTCGAAAGCATGAACGGGATACCCCAGGCATTACCCGCCCGGGAGAGCAGGACCTGAATTCGCCCCGGGTTGCGGCGGACGCTCGCTTCATAGCCACCGGCCGCG
>JBIIFB010000017.1:0-31868 GCA_044237545.1 Pirellulales bacterium | reverse complement strand
GCGAGCTCATGAAGGGGCTCGAACTGCTCGCCTCGAAGGGAATGGAAGACTGCCTGCAACTCCTGCACTTCCATCAGGGCAGCCAGATCACGAACATCCGTCACATCAAGGCCGCGCTCAACGAGGCTTCGAGAATCTATACCGAACTCGTCAAGCGGGGGGCGGGTCTCAAGTATCTCGACGTGGGCGGCGGGCTAGGGGTGGACTACGACGGATCGCAGACGAACTTCGAATCGAGTGTGAATTACAGCCTCCAGGAATACGCCAACGACGTCGTCTACCACGTGCAGAACGCCTGCGACGAGGCGGGTGTGCCCCATCCGGCAATCATTTCGGAGAGCGGTCGGGCCGTCGTCGCCTACCACAGCATGCTGATTTTCGGTGTGCTGGGCGTGTCGGAGCAGGGGGGCAATGGCGAACTGGTCGAACCGTCCGCCGATGCCGAGCAGCCACTGCACGATCTGATGGAGACCTTTCAGAGCATCAATGTCCGGAACCTGCTGGAGAGCTACCACGACGCGCAACAGTCACTCGACACGGCGATGAACCTCTTTGCCAGCGGCTACCTGCCGCTCGACCAGAGGTCGTCGGTTGAGAATCTCTACTGGGCGATCTGCCGGAAGATCGCAAAAATGTCGAAGCAGCTCGAGTTCATGCCGGAGGAACTGGAAGGACTCGAGGCCACGCTTTCCGACACCTACTTCTGTAATTTCTCCCTCTTTCAGTCGATGCCCGACAGCTGGGCCATCAAGCAACTCTTTCCGGTGATGCCGATCCACAGGCTCAACGAACGCCCCACGAAAAATGCGGTGCTCGGCGACGTGACCTGCGATTCCGACGGCAAGATCGATCAATTCATCGACCGTCGGGACGTGAAGCGGACGCTTCCGCTCCACGCCTGCCAAAATGAGCCCTACTACCTGGGGGCGTTTCTGATCGGCGCCTACCAGGAGATCCTCGGTGACCTCCACAACCTCTTTGGCGACACGAATGCCGTGCATGTCAGCACGGACGATCGGGGCGAGGTTGTCGTCGATGCGGTGATCAAGGGCGACACCGTTCGGGAAGTGCTCGACTATGTCGAGTTCGACTCCAACCAGTTGGTGCAGCGGTTGCGGGCCTCGATCGAACAGGCGGTCCGCGAAGGGCGAATCTGCGACGGTCAGGCGGGCCGGTTCCTGAAGTTTTACGAAGAGGGGCTTGGCGGCTACACCTATCTTGAAGAACCGGGTTGACGATCGGCAGCCATGCTGTCCGACCCCATCCCACCGAGCCGTAGGTCTCTGGCGGGGCCGACCGACATCGCTCCCGCTGTGGGCGGTCCACGGACAGTTGTCGCGGACGGTTGCTGATTTGGGCCGCTTTGGGCGTTCCATATCCCGCTTTCCGCCCCCGCATGGCCGACGCAACCCCAGACATTCAGTCATCAGGCATTGGGTCACACAGATGCACCTTATTCGCGTGGGCGGCACCGCCCTGAATCAGACGCCCCTCGACTGGGACGGGAATCGTGATCGCATCGTCGCGGCGATTACGTCGGCGAAGAGCCGCGGTGTTGCAATCCTCTGTCTGCCGGAACTCTGCATCAGCGGCTACGGCTGCGAGGATGCCTTTCAGTCGCCGGGCGTGCAGCGGATGGCCTGGCGGGTTCTCGAGGAAATCGAGCCGCACACGACCGGAATCGTTGTCGCGGTCGGGCTGCCCGTCCGTTTTGAGAACGGCGTTTATGATGCTTCTGCGGTGTTGGCCGATGGCCGACTGGCGGGGATCGTCTGCAAGCAGCATCTGGCCGGTGAGGGCATCCACTACGAGCCGAGATGGTTTCGGCCATGGCCGAAAGGCCGGCGTTCCCAGCTGGCCATCGACGGGAAGACCGTGCCGATCGGTGACATCCGGTTCGATTGCGGCGGTGTTCGCCTCGGCTTCGAGATCTGTGAGGATGCGTGGGCGGCCGATCGTCCTGGGGCCGGACTGGCCGCGCGAGGCGTCGATCTGATCCTCAATCCTTCCGCGAGCCACTTTGCGTTTGGCAAGGACGAGATCCGCCGCCGGTTCGTGCTGGAGGGATCACGCGCCTACGGTGTGACCTACGTCTACGCCAACCTGCTCGGCAACGAGGCGGGCCGGGCAATCTATGACGGCGGTGTGATCATCGCCACCGGGGGCAGAGTCGCGGCCGCCGGCCGTCGGTTCTCCTTCACCGACCGGGTCGAGACAACGGCGGTTGTGGATGTCGATGCCACGCGGCTCACGCAGACGAGGCTGTCGCTCGAGCCGGTCGTGTCGATTGGCAACAGCGATGGCGACAGCGACTGCGTCTCCATTCCGTTCACGCCGCCCGTCCTCGCGCCCCAGCGGGAATCGGCCGCGGGCGATGCCCGTGATGCCTGGGAGACGGCCGCCCACGTCAAGGAAGAGGAATTCGCCAGGGCCGTAGCGCTGGGGCTCTTCGACTACCAGCGGAAGAGCCGCTCGCGTGGCTTTGTCGTCTCGGCCAGCGGTGGTGCCGACTCCTCCGCCGTAGCCTGCCTGGTGGCCCTGGCTGTGCGATTCGCCGCGAGCGAAATGCCCGTGGCTGAGGTGGCCTCCCGGCTTGGAGTGGCGCGGTCATCAGCGGAGGGATCGCTGGACGACACCGTTGCCGCCGATGCTGAAGCTGGCATCCGCCGTCTGATCCATGCCGGGCTGATCTGCGTCTACCAGTCGACATCGCATTCCGGCGACGTGACACGCAGTGCGGCGAAGGGGCTGGCAGAGAGTCTCGGTGCCGAGTTCCACGAGTTTGACGTGGAGGGCATCGTGCAGGCCTACCGGTCATTGGCCGCCGCGGCCGTGGGTCGACCGCTCGACTGGCGGACCGACGACATTGCCCTGCAAAACATCCAGGCGCGGGCCCGGGCTCCGGGGGTGTGGATGCTGGCGAACATTCGCGGGGCGTTGCTCGTCTCCACGAGCAACCGTTCCGAGGCGGCCGTTGGCTACGCCACGATGGACGGCGACACCTCTGGCGGACTCGCCCCGATCGCCGGCATCGACAAGGCCTACCTGCGACGGTGGCTGGTATGGCTCGAGCAGGCCGGACCGGAAGGCATCGGCCCGTTTCCGTCGCTGGGCGCCGTCAACGTGCAAGCGCCGACGGCGGAACTGCGGCCGCCGTCCGAGCATCAGACCGACGAGGCCGATCTCATGCCCTACGACGTGCTCGACGCCGCCGAGCGGTGCGCCATCCGCGACAAGCAGACGCCGCTGGAGACCTGGCAGCGGCTCCAGGCTGACTTTCCCGGGCATTCGGGAAGGCAGCTTGCGCTGTGGACGGAGCGGTTCTTCACGCTCTGGAGCCGCAATCAGTGGAAGCGGGAACGCTACGCACCATCGTTCCACCTCGATGATGAGAATCTCGATCCGAAGACCTGGTGCCGGTTTCCGATCCTCTCCGGCGGATTCGCCCGGGAACTGGCCGACCTGCGGGCCGCTGCCGGCTAGGCATGCTGCTCTCAGGCCCGCACCACGGCCTCGAGTGGTTCGCCGCGTTGAAAATGCACGAGGTTACGAACGGTTTGGGCCGCGATGGCGTTGAGGGCGTTCTGGGTGAAGAACGCCTGGTGCGCCGTGATCACCACGTTGGGAAACGTCAGCAGTCGCGTGAAGACATCGTCACGGATGATCGAATTGCTGTGGTCGTCGAAGAAGAGGTCCGCCTCCTCCTCGTAGACGTCCAGCCCCAGGTGGCCGATCTGGCCCGTCTTGAGCGCCCCGATCACGGCGGGAGTGTCGATGAGTCCGCCGCGGCTCGTGTTGATCAGCATCGCTCCCGGCTTCATGCGGGCAAGGGAGGCAGCGTCGATCATGTGCCGCGTGGCAGACGTCAGCGGGCAATGAAGCGTGACAATGTCAGAGGAGGCGAGCAGTTCGTCGAGTGGCAGGTATTCCACACCGCGTGCCACCAGATCTGGATCGGGTGCGGGGTCATACGCCAGCACACGGCAGCCGAAGCCGAGCAGGATCCCGGCAACGCAGCGGCCGATCCGTCCCGTTCCGACCACGCCGGCGGTCCGCCCGAAGAGATCGAATCCCAGCAGACCGTCCAGGGAGAAATTTCCCTCGCGAACCCGGTTGTAGGCCTTGTGAAGGCGGCGGTCGAGCATGAGCACGAGGCCGAGCGTGTGCTCCGCGACGGCATGGGGCGAATACTCCGGCACGCGAACCACCGGCAGCGACAGGCGGGCGGCGGCGGCCAGATCGACCTGATTGAAGCCCGCGCAGCGGAGCGTGACGAGTTGGACGCCCTGCGCCGCGAGGATCTCGAGCGTGGCGGCGTCGAGTTGGTCGTTCACGAAACAGTTGACTGCGACGGCTCCTTCGGCAAGTCGGGCCGTGCCGCGGTCGAGCCGTGGGTCAAACCACGCCCATTCGATCGGGAGGCCCGCCGACGCCGCCGCCAGAGAAAGACTGTCATAGGGTTTGACAGAAAAGGCGGCGACACGCAGGGGCGGCACTCCGAAGGAGTTCTCGGGGAGGAACGAGCGAGAGGCAACAGGACGTTCGTGAGGCGATCAACCCGTGGCGGGCCCACAGAGAGTCTACGCGGTGAGTCCAGCCCGAAGGCCCCTGACCGCCCGTGATAGCACCGCCGCTCGGCCTGGCCGCGGCGAGTCTCCTCACGCTTTGCATGGGCTTCGGGGGACAGCACGCACAGGCCAGTCAGGGCTTTTTTATGGGCTGGAACCGCTCTCGCCCGGCGGGCCGGGCGGTGGTATGTTCCCCACCCTGCCTGAACCACCGCCCGGAGTCTGCGCCATGAGATTCTCGATGCCCGAACTGCCCGTGCCGATGCGGCGTGTCGCGGTATGCATGGTGCTGGGCCTTGCGATGGCCCTTGGAATGTCGGTGCCGGTGACGGCCCAGCCGCCCGCGCCGCAGCAGCGTCCGCCCTCCACGCCGCAACGGGTGGCGGCCGTGCCCGGCCAGGCCATTCAGGCACAGCCCGGCCCGCAGCAACCTGGTCCGCAGAAGCCCGGCCCACAGCAGCCCCCGCCACTCACGCCCGAACAGCAGGCTGCGCTCGACCGGCTGTTGGCGGCCTGGGAGGCGCGCAACGCTGCCGTCGGGACCTGGTCATGCACCTTCCACAAATGGGAATACAACGCCTGGAGCCCGGCCGACGGCGGCGGCGAGCGGCTTGCCTTCTCGGAGAGCAGCGGTGAGATCAAATACGCCGCGCCCGACAAGGGGCTCTTCCGCGTCAAGGAATCGACCCAGTGGAACCCCGAGACACGGCGGTATGAAAAGCGCACCGGCGACACGGGCGAGCACTGGGTCTGCAACGGTACGAGCATCTATGAGTTTCGCCACGGCGAACGGCAGCTCCGCGAAACCCGGCTACCACCCGAGATGCAGGGCAAGGCGATCAGCGACGGCCCGCTGCCGTTCGTGTTCGGTGCCAAGGCCGACACGCTCAGGAAGCGTTACTTCATGCGGCTCGTCACGCCTCCGGGCGTGACCGACCAGATCTGGCTGGAGTCGCTGCCACGGTACCAGGCCGATGCGGCCAACTTTGCCAAGGTGGAACTGATCCTGCAGGCCCGCGACCTGATGCCGTTCGCGATCCAGATTTTCAAGCCGGGCGGCCAGGATCGCGACGTCTATCAGTTCGATCCGCGGACGAGCCTGATCGACAAGGGGCTCGACCTGTTTCGCGATTTCTCCAAGCCGATGACACCGCTGGGCTACAAGTTTATCCTCGACGATGTTTCGGGGGGGCCGCAGCAGCGGTGATGGGATCGTGACGCCCCGGTTTCATCGTGCCCACGCCGCATGCTGACCACGCTGCATGCTGAAAAGGCGGGCTGTCTGCCTGACCGGCCAGCCTGATGCCGCGGCGATCGGCGGGCTGCCGGCACGCTGCTATACTTCGCCTTCGTCGTTTCCGTCGTCTTGTTTCGAGGATGTGATGTCGCACGTCGATCCCGCCCACCCCCTGTCTCAACTCCTGCAGCGGGATCAGCGTTACAAGCTCGACGCCTATCTCTTCGTGCTGGAATCCCTGGCGTTCGGTCAGGAAAACCTCGGCATGGGAGCCGAGCCTCCGGCCGAGGAGCTCGAGGCGGCGGCCGGCACGAGTGCCGAGGCAGCCACGCGACCGCGGGGCAAGGGCCGTGCCAAGCGACGACAGGCCGAGCGGCACGTCAGCGGTCAGGAGCTCTGCGAGGCGGCGCGGCACTATGCCCTCCAGCAGTATGGCTTCATGGCCCCCACGGTGTTGGGCAGCTGGGGCGTGCGCCGCACGAACGACTTCGGCGAGATCGTCTTCAGCATGATCGAGATCGGGCAGATGCGGAAAACGCGGCGTGACAAACGGGAGGACTTCAATGACATCTACGAGTTCAGCGACGCGTTTTCCCGTGACGTCGCCTTCGTCGTCCCCGAAGGCGCGTGAGTGGCCGTGGCTATTCTGGGCGGTGGCCGCGATCGAGGCCGCTTGGCTTATGCTGCTGGCGTGGATGGCGATGGCCCGTTCATGACCGATTCGAGGGAGTGTCGCAGATGACCATGGCCGGCGTGATGGCCGTGATGACAATGAACGGCGCAGTGTCATGACCACGTTACTCCAGACGCCCCCACCCTGGATCGCCCTGCTTCCGCTGGGCTGCTACCTGATCTGGCTTGGTTGGACGCATCTCCGCCGACGGCCGCTGGCCGTGTCGGGCGTGTTCGACGGGGCGATGCTGGCGACGGCCGTCTCCGGACTCGCGGTCGTGGGTCCGCTGAGCTTGCTGATGCCGGTGACCGGAGGCTCACCGTGGAGCTGGCCCGTGCTGGCGTTTCTGTTCGCGTTGTGTGTGGCTGTGTGCGTGCTTGTCTCGCGGCCGCGGATCGTGGTCTACAACATCACGGTGGAGCAGTTCCGCCCCCTCGTGGCCGAGGTCGTGTCGGCACTCGATCCCCGGGCCCGCTGGGCGGGCGAGAGCGCGGCCCTGCCAGACCGCGGGTTTCAGCTTCACATCGAGGGTAACGGGCCCCTGCGAACCGTGAGCGTCGTGAACGTCGGCGAGCGGTCGTCGCCGGAGGGATGGGGCGAGTTTACACGGCGGCTGCGTCGGGCCGTGCGTGGCCTGCGGGTTCGCCGGAGCCCCTGGGGGCCGGTGTTCGTCTGCCTCGGCTGCGGGCTGTTGACCCTGTCGCTCTGGATGGCGATCGGCCCGCCAGGTTGGTCTTTGGTAACAGCAGCCACGCCGGCACAGTCACCAGCCATGACACCCATGACGCCCATGACACCCCCGACCGTCGTGCCGTCCCCTGTTCCCGCCCCCGTTCCAGACCCCGTGCCAGGAGCGACCGATGCCACTCCACGTCGATCTGTCGGTGCATGAAATCAGCGTGCCGGTTGTGGTCCGCAACGCCCCACCCGCCCGGCTCTACGAGGACGCCGTTACCCGCGAGCAGGCCGCCATCATGGCCAGCGGCGCGATCGCCATCCGCTCGGGTGCGAAGACGGGCCGCTGCCCCAAAGACAAGCATGTTGTGCGGTCGCCAGAGTCGGAGGCGGACGTCTGGTGGGGGCCGGTCAACCACGCCATCGACGACCATACGTTCCTGCTCAACCGCCAGCGGGCCGTGGATTATCTGAACACGCGGGATCAGGTCTACGTCTGCGATGGCTACGCCGGCTGGGATCCCGCCTGCCGGCTGAAGGTTCGCGTGATCTGCAGTCGCGCCTACCACGCCCTCTTCATGCACAACATGCTGATCCGCCCCACGCTCGACGAGCTCGACCAGTTTGGCACGCCCGACTACGTGATCTACAACGCCGGTCAGTTTCCGGCGAATCCACTCACGGCCCAGATGACCGGACGGACGAGTATCGACCTGTCACTGGAACGCCGCGAACAGGTGATCCTCGGCACGGAATACGCCGGCGAGATGAAGAAGGGCGTTTTCACGATCATGCACTGGATGCTGCCCGGGCGGGGCGTGCTCTCCATGCACTGCGCAGCCAACGAGGCGCCGGCAGCCCAGGGCGGAGGCCGCGACGTCTCGCTCTTCTTCGGCCTCTCGGGAACTGGCAAGACCACGCTCTCCGCAGACCCTGCCCGCAGGCTGATCGGCGATGACGAGCACGGTTGGAGCGATTCCGGCATCTTCAATATCGAAGGGGGCTGCTACGCAAAGTGCATCCATCTCTCGGCCGTCAAGGAACCGGAGATCTACGATGCGATCCGCTTCGGCACCGTGCTTGAGAACGTCGTCTACGACCAGACCACGCGTGCCGTCGATTTCGCATCGAGCGCCATCACGGAAAACACCCGCGCCGCCTACCCGATCGAATACATCGCCAACGCCCGCGTGCCCTGTGTGGCGGGGCACCCGCGAAACGTCATCTTTCTCACCTGCGATGCCTCGGGTGTGCTGCCGCCAGTGAGCCGGCTGTCACGGGAGCAGGCGATGTATCACTTTCTCTCCGGCTACACCGCCCGCGTGGCCGGCACGGAAATGGGCATTGTCGAACCACAGGTCGCTTTTTCGGCCTGCTTCAGCGCCGCGTTTCTGGTGCGCTATCCTGCGGTCTATGCCCGCCTGCTGGCGGAAAAACTGGCCCGGCACGATGCCCAGGCATGGCTCGTCAACACGGGCTGGACCGGCGGCGCGTATGGGCAGGGCCGGCGGATCGACCTGGCCGTGACGCGGCGGATCATCGACGGCATCCACGCGGGTGATCTGTCCACGGCGCCGGTGGCCCGGGATCCGGTCTTCGGCCTCGACGCGGTGACACGGGTGCCCGGTGTCGATGGCGACGTGCTGACGCCCTGGCGGGCCTGGGGCGATGAGGCGGCGTGGACCGAGGCAGCTCGCGGGCTGGCGGCGAAGTTTCGCGAGAATTTTGCGGCCTACGCCGAACAGGCTGGCCCCGACGTTCTGGCCGCCGGGCCAGCCTGAATGTGGCCTGTGTAAAGCCTGAATGCGGCATGGCTAAAGCCTGAATGCGGCATCGATGCCGCCTGAATGCCCGCGACCTTTTTGACAGGGGTCGGCAGCGGCCTTTACTGTATTGAAAGCGTCGATGCCGACGCCGATGCCGCCGCCCACCGCTTCTGGAGAACATCCGATGCTGACGAAGACACTCGTGACACTATTCGTGGTCCTGACTGCCGGAGCCGTGTGGCCGCTGCTGGCCCATGCCGAGCAGGGTTCGCCCCTGAGCGGAACGGTGAAGAAGATTGACGGCACGGCGGTCGACCTCTCCACCTACAAGGGCAAGGTCGTGCTGGTCGTGAACGTCGCCAGTCGCTGCGGCTACACCGGTCAGTATGCCGGTCTGCAGAAACTCTACGATTCCTACAAAGGCAAGGGCCTGGTCGTGCTCGGTTTCCCGGCCAATGAGTTTGGCGCCCAGGAACCGGGAACCGATGCGGAGATCGCAACGTTCTGCTCGTCCAAATATGGCGTGACATTCGACATGTTTTCGAAGATCGTCGTCAAGGGGCCGGCCATCGCGCCGCTCTACAAGTCGCTCACCGAAGGGGCCGCACCGGCTGGCGATGTGAGCTGGAACTTCGAGAAGTTTCTCATCGGCCGCGACGGCAAAATCGTGGGCCGGTACAAGTCGGGCGTCGGCCCGGACGATGCCAAACTCACCGGCGCCATTGAGGCCGAACTCGGCAAGGCTGGGTCGTGAAGGGGGCGTCAGCGGCCGGATACGTCCCAAGCATGCCGTCCCATCAGGGATGGGGCACGTCACGCAGCCCGGGATGGCCGATCGGTTTTCGCCACGCCCGGTGCGAGTGTGACTGCACCGTTGATCGTTCGGCGGACGACTGAGGTCGGCCTGCCCTGCGATTCACGGTAGGTCCGCACGACATACTCGCCCACGATGGCGACGGCGGCTGTCTGTGCCGCGCCGAAGATTCCCGCCACGGCGATGACCGCCGCCAGGGAGACGCCCGCAGACTCTCCGCTGGACGGGCCGGTGAGGATGCTCGACCCGATCGACCAGCCCATGGCCGAGAGTCCCACGATCGCCAGCCCGAGGCTGCACAGCCAGGTGAGCCGCACCGGTGCGTCGGAGGAAATCACCAACGCATCGGCAGCCAGCATGATCAGCTTGCGGGCTGAGTATTTCGTTTCCCCTGCCGCGCGGGCATGGCGGTCATACCAGACCGGCTCGTGGCGGAACCCGGCCCACGGTACGAGGCTGCGAAGATACCGCCGCTTTTCAGGCAGGCTGCAGACGGCATCGACCACGGCCCGGTCGATCAGCTTGAAGTCGCCGGTGTCCACGGGGATGGGATGGGGCACGAGCCGGGCGAAGAGCCTGTGGAAGAGGCTGGCCGTGATCAGTTTGAAGCGGGTCTCGCCCTCGCGGGAACGTCGGCGGCCATAGGCCACGTCGGCCCCGCTCCGCCAGGCACGGATCATGTCGGGGATGACCTCGGGTGGATCCTGCAGGTCGGCGTCGATCAGCACGACGGCCGCGCCCCGAGCCTGGGCCAGGCCCGCCGACATCGCCGCCTGCTGGCCGAAATTCCGGGAGAGCTCGACGACAACGGCCCGGCTGTCCCGGGTGGCAATCGCCTCGAGCCGTGCGAGCGTCGTGTCGCGGCTGCCGTCATCAACGTAGACGATCTCAAATTCCATACCCGTGCCCGCCGCCGCGGCCACGAGTCGGTCGTGGGTGGCCGCCACGACCGCCTCCTCGTTGTGGCAGGGGACGACGATCGACAAGAGGCCGCCGGGAGCCCGCTCGGCGGAGGACCGCGTCGGCCGGGCGACCGTCAGGATGTCTGGCCCTGTGTCTGGGCTTGAGTCTGGCCCTGTGTCTGGGGATCGCGCATTCATCGGATGGTGCTCTCCAGTGCGGCGGTCGGTCTGTCGATGCGGGCTGTGGAGTTCGTGTGTGTGCCGACGAGCAGGAAGTCATGGGCGTGGAAGAGCGGGCGGCTGCGGCCGATCACGCCCACGCCTTCCGGGAGACCGGCCGACAACGAGGGAAAGTCATCCGCCCGGACGAGGACGACAGCGTCGGGGCCCGAGGACAAGAAGCGGACGCAATCGTCCCGCTGGTGCGCCTGCCAGGAGGTGACGTGTCCGTGGGCGTAATAGACGACGTTGGGGGTGACCTGAGTGAAGGTGCCCAGGCGGGCATGGCCACCGGCATGCCGGTGGGCCTCCTCCACAAGGCCGGGCAGGGCGTTGGCGCCGGCGATGTGTGCGGCGGCCGGTCCCACCGCGAGCCCCGTGAAGACCAGGCCCGTTACGGCCAGGGCTGCGATGGCCTGCAACGGCTCCCGACGCCAGTGCCACAAGAAAGCGGCGCCGATCATCGGAACGAGACCGACGAGGGCGGCCGGTGCAGCACCGGTGAGGCCAAACCGTTCGGCCACCAGCACGGCGGCGGCGGTGATCACTCCGCCCAGAGCGAGCGAGACTACGCCGGCTGCCATCCAGGCCGGGTGGGCCCACTGACCGCGGCGGGCGGCGGCCACGCCGGCTGCCGCCACGAGCAGGGCAGCCGCGGGATAGGCCGGCAGCACGTAGTTGGGCAGCTTCGTCGCGGAGGCCGAGAAGCCTCCAACCCAGACGGCGACCCAGAAGAGCACCAAGCCGAGCGCATGCCTTCGGCCCGGCGAATCGGACCGGTTCCAGACCCGCCACGACGTGACGCCGATCGCCAGTGGCAGGAAGCACGACCAGGGGAAAAAGCCGACGAGCATCGCCAGTGGATGCAGGAGCACGCTGCCGCCGTGCCGTTCCATCGGGGCCACGAATCGGCCGACGTTGTGGATGAAGAAGAAGCCGTTCAGCCAGGCGCCGTCGGTGCGGAGCGATACGGCCGTGTACCACGGTGCCGCCACGATCAGCATGGCTGCGATGATCGTTCCCAGCCTGGACGTGCGAAGTGTGTCCCACGCGGCGGGCAGGGCTGCCGCGATGAATCGCCCGATCGAAGGTGTGGCGGCGGCCGTTGGGGCGAGCCGTTGTTGCAACGCCAGCCACCAGGTCCAGGGCAGCACGACGGCCAGCGGGCCGACAAACCCGATCGGACCCTTGCAGACGACTGCCAGGCCGAGGAGCCCGCCGACGCCGGCTGCGCGGCGCCATGACAGCCGTGACAGCCGTGGCCTGTCGCCTGCCGCTGCCGATCCGGCATCGAGCACCGCTTCGGCAAAGAGCACCGTCGCCCAGGTCGTGAGGCAGGTGAGGATCGCGTCAGGCGTGGCGGCGTGCGACTCGATGCCCACCAGCAGGCAGCCCACATATGCCAGCGCCGCGACCATGCCGGTGGTGGTGTTGAACCAGTGCGTGCCCGCCCGCAGAAGTGCCAAGCTTGTCAGCAACGTTGCGATCGCCGAGGGGAGCCGGGCCGCGATCTCCGAGGTGCCGAAGAGGGTGTAGGCGGCGGCCATGGCCCAGTGCATCAAGACCGGCTTGTCGACGGCCAGCTCGTCGTTGAACATCGGCACAACCCAGTCACCGGTGTCGACCATCGTGCGGGCGATGGCCGCAAAACGCGGCTCGTCTTCATCCCAGAACGGCGTGGCTGCGATCCCGACCGCGAGGCTGGCGATCGACGCGACCAGAACGATGATGAGCGGGCGGCGGTCCTGCATGAATGACTCCGGGAAAACGGTCTCGGGAAGCGGATCGGTGTGTGGAAGAGGATTAATCGGCATGCGCGAGCGGGGTCTCGTGCCCGGGCAGACGGCCGATGAGCAGAAAATCGTGATCAGAGAGCGTTGGCACGCGGGCGAGCACGTCGCAGCCGGCGGGGAGCACGGCAGCGACGAGCGTTTCCTGACGGCTGTCGATCACCACGCGGCCCTGCGGATACCGCCGGAGATGCGCGGCCACGTCCTCCGCCGTGTCGAGCTGCTTGATCGTGGCGCCGGTGTAGAAAACCAGACTCGGCGGCACATTCCAGAGGCAGGCCCACTGACAGTCACGCGTGGGCGGCCCGAGTTGTCGGACGAGCGCCCGCGGGCCCTGGGAGTGGCTGAAGGTTTCGGCGCCGGCCGAGGCCACGAGGGCGACGAGGAGGCAGGCGCCCACCGCCAGGGTGGCGATCGCCCGCTGTCGCTGCCCCGCCGACTGGGCCCGCCATGCCAACGCCGCGGTCGCCAGCGGAACGAGGCCAAACATTCCCACCCACTCACCGCCCGGGGCGAGCCGATGAGCAGCCATGGGCAGACCGACGGCGATTGCTGCGCCCGTGGCCGCGAGAATCGACCAGGCCAGCCGCATCACCAGATCGGGACCGCGGTCATGAACGCCGGCCGCGGCCAGGGATCTTGCCAGGAACGGCGGCCACTGAAAATCGATGCGGCCGCGGGCCCAGTCGGCCAAGAAGAGTCCGGTGGCAATGGCAAGGGCCGGGTAGGCCGGCCAGATGTAGCCCGGTAGCTTTGTGCCCGCGCAGGAGAATCCGCCGATCCAGACAGCCAGCCACGAGGCGATGAGCAGGAGTGGGCGTCGCCGTTCGTCGTCGGCCGGCGAACGAGCCGCCGAACGAGCCCCAAACCAGAGGATGCGTGTCGCGTGCACGAGCATCGCGGCGAGCACGATCGACCAGGGAAACAGTCCGACGGCCACGACGGCCGGATAATAGAACAACGACCCGGAGTGGCCTTCCATGACCGTGGCAAACCGGCCGACGTTGTGGACGAAGAGAAAGCCGCGAAGCCATTCACCGTCCGTACGCAAGCTGACCCATGCATACCATGGTGCCGCCACGAGCAGGGCCGTGAGCAGGATCGTGAATGGGCGGATACCAGCCACAGCGTCCAGCCACCTGGTCCCCGGCCGCGACCGCGACTCCCACACCGCGAACAACACAAAGGCCGCCCCGGGCAGGACGACTCCGATCGGCCCCTTGGCGAGCATGGCGGTCCCGCAGGCCGCCCCGATCCCGATGGCCGACCAGCCGGACAAGCCGGACCAGCCAGTGCCCCGTACAAAGAGAAAGAGAGCGAGCGTCGTGAAAAAGAGCAGTGGTGCGTCGGGGGTGGCGGCGCGGCCGCCGACGGCCGTCCACACGCAGGTGGCCATGGCGAGTCCGCCGAAGAGACCGCAGTCAGGCCCCAGCAGCCTGCAGCCGATCAGCCAGGTGAGGAGGCAGGTGCCGATGGTCAATGTGGCAGCGCTGATCCGGGCTCCGATTTCGTTGCGGCCGCAGACGGTGAATCCGGCGAGCTGAAACCAGTTCACCAGCGGCGGCTTCTCCACCCGGAGCCGGCCGTTGAACGTCGGAACGACCCAGTCGTTTGCATCCAGCATGGCCAGCGAACAGGCGGCGTTCTTGGGCTCGTCGTCATCCCACAACGCCGGTCCACCCAGCCGGACAAGCAGGACGAGTGCCGCGGCTGCGGCGACGAACCAACCGTGAAAACGGGACGCTGGCACAGGTGGATGGCCTCGATTGGGAGAACGGTCAAAACGGGGCGGGAGAGTAGGGGGGGCAGATGCGCGGGTCAAGCCATCCGAAGGCTGGTTTTTCCGCAGCTCAAGCCCGGTTGACCGCCACCGCCGGACGGGTATGTTCAAGCGTTCCCACCGGTGAAACCCCCGGCGGAAAGTCGGGAGAAACCCCTTGGCAGACGACGCAGACAACGCAGACAACGCAGACCGCACTGATGGGCCCAAGAATGCCCCGCCTCGGGGTGAGTCCGGCAATGCCCCGGAAGGGGCGGCGCCGGAGGGGGCCGGCACGGGCCATGCGGGTGATCGGCGGGATGACTCCGGCGTGCTCCGAGACAATGCTGGCGGCAGGCTGATCGAGCAGCCGATCGAGCAGGAACTCAAGGACAGCTACCTGACCTACGCGATGAGCGTGATCGTTTCGCGGGCCCTGCCCGATGTCCGTGACGGCCTGAAGCCCTCCCAGCGGCGGATTCTGGTCGCCATGAACGACCTGAATCTCTCGCCGGGCGCGTCCCGCGTGAAGTGTGCCAAAATCTCAGGCGACACCAGCGGCAACTATCATCCGCACGGCGAGAGCGTGATCTATCCGACGCTCGTCCGCATGGCCCAGGAATGGAACATGCGGCATGTGCTCGTCGACAAGCAGGGCAACTTTGGCTCGATTGCCGGCCTGCCCGCCGCCGCCATGCGGTATACGGAGGCCAGGCTCTCGCCGATCGCGGCGATGATGCTCGACGACCTCGAACTCGACACGGTCGACTTCGTCCCGACCTACGACGAACGCAACACCGAGCCGGTGGTGCTGCCGAGCCGCTTCCCGAACCTCGTGGTCAACGGGGCCGGCGGCATCGCCGTGGGCATGGCGACGAGCATCCCGCCGCATAATCTCGGTGAGGTCTGCAGGGCGCTCGTCAAGCTCATCGACGAGCCGGGCACGTCGATGGCCGAACTGCTCCAGATCGTCCCCGGCCCCGACTTCCCGACCGGCGGCATCGTGATGGGCCGTGAGTCGCTGGCCCGCGGCTACCTCACCGGTCGCAGCACGATCACGCTGCGGGCCCGCGCCCATGTCGAGGAATTCGGCAAGAACCGCAGCCGCATCGTGGTCACGGAGATCCCCTACCAGCAGACCCGCGACGCGATCGAGGAGAAGATCGCGGAACTCGTCAACGAAGACCGCATCAAGGGCATCTCCGCAATCCGCAACGAGAGCGACCTGCACGAGCCGGTCCGGCTGATCCTCGAACTCAAGCGGGACGCCGATCCCGATGTCGTGCTCAATCAGCTCTACCAGTTCTCGTCGCTGCAGACCTCCTTTTCGCTCATTTTTCTCGCGCTGGTCGACGGAAAGCCACGGATTCTGTCCTTCAAGAACATGCTGGAGGAATTCCTGCGGCACCGCACCGCCGTGCTCCGCCGCCGCACCCAGCACCTGCTCGCCAGGGCCCGCAGCCGCAAGCACACGGTCGAAGGCCTTCTGGTTGCACTGGCCAACATCGACGAGGTCATCCGCATCATCCGCAGCTCGAAGTCGCAGGCCGAAGCCAAGGAGCGACTGGTGCAGATCCAGACGCCGGCGGCGCTGCTGGAGCGGGCGCTCGGCCCCGAGGGCTTCGCCGTCATGCAGGAGGAGCGGGGCCCGGCGGAGACCTACGGACTCTCGCCGGTGCAGGCCGACGCGATCCTGCGGCTCACGCTCGGTCAGTTGGTGAATCTCGAGCAGGAGAAACTCGGCGGGGAGCACCGTGAACTGCTCGCCAAGATCGGTGAGTTTCGGCGGATCCTCTCGAGCGAGGCCAACATCAAAGCCTTGATCCGCGCCGATCTGGTGGAACTGGAGCACAAGCACGGCGACGACCGTCGGACCGAGATCAGCGGCGAGGCGGGCGACATCCGCGACATGGCCGAGCTGATCACCGAGGCCACGATGGTGGTGACGATCAGCCGGGCTGGTTATGTGAAGCGGACGCCGGCCGATGTCTATCGCGCACAGCGGCGCGGCGGCAAGGGGTTGGCCGGGGCGCGATCCGACGAAGAGGATCCGATCGAGCATCTCTTCGTGGCCAGCACGCACGACTGGCTGCTCGTGTTCACCACGCTCGGCAAGGTCTTCTCGATGCGGGTCTTTGAACTGCCCGAATTGGCCCGCGACGCGAAGGGACGGGCGCTGGTCAATCTGCTGGAGTTTGAAGCCGGCGAAAAGGTGGCCGACTGCCGGGCCGTGTCGGGCTTCGAAGACTCGAATCAGTACCTCATGCTCGCGACCCGCAGTGGCGTCGTGAAGAAGACGCCGCTCGAGGAATATCGCCGGCGTCGCACCAAGGGGCTCATCGCCGTCAAGCTCCGCGAGGGGGACGAACTGGTGGACGCGGTGATCACAAAGCCTGGCGACGAACTCGTGCTTGCCACTGCCAAGGGCATGGCGATCCGCTTTCCTGAATCGGATGCCCGTCCCATGGGCCGCGACACCAGCGGCGTCCGCGGCATCAAGCTGACCGCCGGGGACAGGCTCGTGGGCATGGTTGTCGCCGAACCCGACGCCACGCTGCTCACCGTCTGCGAACAGGGCTACGGCAAGCGAACGCCGTTCGGTGCAGGCACGCCGATCGCTGGCGCGGTCGCCGGCGACGAGGCCGCGGCCACTGGTGAAGAGATCGAGTCGGCCGACGCCGAGCCCGTCGAAACTGCGACGGATGAGCCGGATGCCGAAGGCGAAGGGGAGTCGAGCGGCATGCGGTATCGCACGCAGCACCGGGGCGGCAAGGGCATTCGCGACATCAAGACGACGGCCCGCAACGGGCAGGTGGTGTCGGTGGTCTCCGTGCGGGATGGCGACCAGGTGCTGATGATGACTGCACGGGGCAAGATTCAGCGGGTCAACGTCCGTGAGATCAAGTCGATCGGACGAAACACGCAAGGGGTGCGGATCATGCGGCTCGACGACGGGGACTCGCTGGCCGCCGTGGTGCCGGTGCCGCCGGACGAGGCCGAAGAGACAGTGGAGCCCATCGCGGGCGAACCGCCCGTGGCATAGCCCCGGCCGAGGCGGCAAGAGTGACCGCGGTTTTTCGGGAATGAATGTTTTTAGGACGTTTGTTTCCAGTGATCATTTGGCGGAGAGTAGGCTCGCATGCGAATCGCAGTCGTCGGCACCGGGTATGTTGGGCTCGTCACGGGCACCTGTTTTGCGGACAGTGGCAACAGGGTGACGTGTCTCGACATCAATGCCGAAAAAATCGCCGGTCTCAATCGTGGTGAGATCCCGATCTACGAGCCCGGCCTCGAGGAATTGGTGGTCCGCAACGCAAAGGCGGGGCGGCTGCGGTTCTCGACCGACACCGCGGTGGCGATCCGCGACGCGCAGATCGTTTTCCTGGCGGTGGGCACGCCGCCAGCGGAGGACGGTTCCGCCGATCTCACGAGCCTCTGGAAGGTGGTCGATGCCATCGCTGCAGACCTACCACCGCAGGCCGTCGTGGTGACGAAGAGCACGGTGCCGGTGGGCACCTGTGCAGGGATCGAGTCGCGGCTGAAGGAGCGAACCGGCAGGGACTGCCGGGTGGCGAGCAACCCCGAGTTTCTGAAAGAAGGCGCCGCCATCGACGACTTTCAGAAGCCCGACCGCGTGGTCGTGGGGGTCCGATCATCGGAGGTCGCGGACATCCTGCGGAATCTCTATCTGCCATTCCTGCGGACCGAGCATCCCTTCCTCGTGATGTCGCCGGAGAGTTCCGAGATGACGAAATACGTGGCCAACTCCCTGCTGGCCACGAAAATCAGCTTCATCAACGAGGTGGCGAATCTCTGCGAGCGGATGGATGCCGACATCGACGACGTCCGCCGCGGAATCGGGCACGATAGCCGGATTGGATTCGCCTTTCTCTTTCCCGGAGTGGGCTACGGCGGCAGCTGTTTTCCCAAGGACGTGCAGGCGCTCGCCGCGATGGCCCGTTCCAAGGGGGTGGTGCCGAGAATTCTCTCAGCCGTGCACGAGACGAATCTCGCGCAGAAGCAGGTGCTTGGCGACAGGATTGCCGCCCACTTCGGCGGCCAGCTCGAAGGCCGCCGAATCGCCGTCTGGGGGCTGGCCTTCAAGCCACGAACGGACGACGTTCGCGACGCCCCCGCGATCGACCTGCTCGAGCGGTTGCTGGCTGTCGGTGCCCAGATCACCGTTTACGACCCGGAAGCGATGGAAAACGTGCGGGCCATCCATGGCGACAGGCTGACATATGCCGACGGCCCCATGGAGGCACTCGACGGCGTTGATTGTCTCGCCATCGTCACGGAATGGGGCGATTTCCGGCGGCCGGACTTCGACGAGATGATCCGCCGGATGCGGTCGCCCACCGTGTTCGACGGACGCAATCTCTACCTCCCGGCTGAGATGCGGGCCCGTGGATTCGAATACCACTCCATTGGCAGGGCCGCGACAGCGTGAGCGGGTTTCGGCACGTCGGACGTGTGTCCGCACGGGGGCGTTGAGCGGTTTCTGTCATTGCCGTGACAGGCAGCCGGATCTGCCGCTTGCTGCCCGCGGCGTTTGACCGCCGAATTGCCGGGGATTAGAGTCCTTGGCTTCCTGGGGAGCCGTTCTGACTCACGACTCCGCCCCGCATTGCTTGTTGCGTTTGCGTCGTCCCTCGCCACCTTCCCGCGGAGCTTCGTCGAATCGTGAAACCTTCATCTGCCTCGCTCGCCGTCGCCGCGGCCGTCATTGTCGGATCGCTTCCCTCCCTGGCGGAGGCCGCCGCCACTGCCACTGCCGCCAGTGGGATGGCAGAGACGGCCTGGTTCTTCGGTCCGTTTGGATTCTGGTGGCTCGTCGGAGTAGCCGGGGCTTCGCTGGCGCTCTATCAGGCCTGGCAATTTTTCCAGTGGATGGAAGCGCAGTCAGCCGGCACGCCGAAGATGATCGAGATCGCCGGCTACGTGCGAACCGGTGCCGACGCCTACCTCCGGCAGCAGTACAAGGTCGTGGGCTGGGTGTTCCTCGCCATTGCAGCGCTGCTCGTCTGGATGGCGTTCGGACTGGGCGTGCAGAGCGGCTGGGTGCCGTTCGCCTTTCTCAGCGGCGGCCTGTTCTCCGGTCTTGCAGGCTGGTTCGGCATGAAGACGGCCACGCTTGCGAGCAGCCGAACGGCCGCCGGCGCCGAGCGGTCGCTCAACGAAGGCCTGCAGGTCGCCTTCCGCTCGGGCGCGGTGATGGGGCTCACTGTCGTTGGGCTCGGACTCCTCGACATCATGCTCTGGTTCTTCGTGTTGTATTGGCTCGTGCCCGGCCTCGGCTTCAAGCCGATGTCGCTCGAGGAGATCACGGTCACCATGCTCTGCTTCGGCATGGGCGCCAGCACGCAGGCCCTTTTTGCCCGCGTGGGCGGCGGCATCTTCACGAAAGCGGCCGACGTGGGGGCCGACCTCGTCGGCAAGGTCGAGGCCGGCATTCCGGAGGACGATGCCAGAAATCCTGCCACGATCGCGGATAATGTCGGCGACAACGTCGGCGACGTGGCCGGCATGGGCGCCGACCTCTACGAGAGCTACTGCGGCAGCATCCTCGCCACAGCCGCCCTCGGCGTGGCCGCCTTCCAGGGCGACTACAGGATGCAATTGGCCGCCCTGTTTCTGCCGATGGCCATCGCCTCGGTGGGCACGCTGCTCTCCATCTGGGGCATTTTCCAGGTCCGCACGCAAGAAGACTCCTCGCAGAAGTCGTTGCTCGCGGCGCTTGCCAATGGGATCAATTTCTCGACCCTCGCGATCGTCGGAGCAACGTTCGTCCTCTCCTACCTACTCCTCGACGGCTTCCATTTCACCCACGTCTTCCTGTCGATGGGCGTGGCCATCAGCGTGATCGTGGGGCTCGTGGCGGGCTGGCTGATCGGCAAGTGGACCGAATACTCGACCAGCAACGAATACAAGCCGACCCAGGAATTGGCCGATCAGGCCCTCACCGGGCCGGCCACGATCATCATTGGCGGCATTTCCGAGGGCATGCTCAGCACATGGGCTCCGGTCTTGATCACCAGTGCCGCCACGCTGCTGGCGTTTGGGTTTGCCAACGGCTTCGACTTCAAGAGCCCCAATGCCTTTGCCCTCGGTCTCTACGGTGTCGGCATCGCAGCCGTGGGCATGCTCTCCACGCTCGGCATCACGCTGGCGACGGATGCCTACGGGCCGATTGCCGACAACGCCGGCGGCAACGCCCAGATGGCAGGCCTGCCGGAGATCGTCCGTGAACGGACCGATGCGCTCGACGCCCTCGGCAACACGACCGCCGCCACCGGCAAGGGCTTCGCGATCGGTTCGGCCGCACTGACCGCCCTGGCACTCCTAGCAGCCTACATCGAGGAGGTGCGGATCGGTTTTGATCGCTGGGGGCATGCGGTGGTGTCGTACGACAAAAAAGACAACGTCCAGAGCATCGAGGTCGACGGCAAGGACCGGGATCTCAAGGCGGGGGAGTGGATCAAACTGGCCGGTGGGCTCGCGGTGAAGATCGGCGACACGCCCGAGGCAAACACGACCTGGTTGGTGCTCGACCGATCGGCCATCGCGGATTTCGACACGCTGCCCTCGCGGCGGGTCATCGAGGGTCTGCCGGCTCCCGAAGCCATGGAGGCCCTTGAGAAGTCGAACCGCATCGTCGCGGTGAGAAAAGCACACATGGCGGACTACATGCGGTTTTACGATGTCACGCTCATGAATCCGAAGGTGCTGGTGGGGCTGTTTCTCGGCGCCATGAGCACGTTTGTGTTTTGTGCGTTGACGATGAAGGCCGTCGGCCGGGCAGCCAAGGGAATGGTCGAAGAGGTCCGGCGGCAGTTCCGCGAGAAGCCGGGCATCATGCTGGGCACCGAGATGCCCGACTACGCCGCGCCGGTGGCGATCAGCACGAAGGCGGCACAGCGGGAGATGATCCTGCCGTCGTTGTTAGCGCTGTCCATGCCCGTTGCCACAGGTCTGCTGCTCGGCGTGGGGGGGGTGATGGGGCTCCTCGTCGGAGGCCTGACGACGGGTTTTTGCGTCGCCGTCTTCATGGCCAACGCCGGTGGTGCCTGGGATAATGCCAAGAAGCACATCGAGTCGGGCGTGCACGGTGGCAAGGGAAGCGACGCCCACAAGGCCGCCGTGGTCGGCGACACGGTCGGCGATCCCTTCAAGGACACCAGCGGTCCGAGCCTGAACATTCTCGTCAAACTGATGAGCATGGTGAGCGTGGTGGTGGCCGGCCTCGTGGTGCGGTACAGCCTCGAGGCCCTCGGGATCTTCTGAGCAGACGCGGAATCAGTACGGGGCTGCCCATGCCCCGTCGCCAGACGTTCACTACGGGCATCCTGCCCTTCGTTCACTCGATGCTGACTGCGCTCCGGCATCCTGCCTCCGCTTGTCAGCAACGCCGGCTCTCGGGGCATGGGCAGCCCCGAACCGTCGCGACTGTTTCTGCTCCGGTTTCCGCTCAGGCCCTCTTTGGTTCGAGTCGACCGGTCGCGTTAGGCTATGGCAATGCGATCTGGATTTGCGTTTCAGCTTGACGCGGTGAGCCCTGGCGGGGCGAGGGCAGGGGTGCTCACGACTCCGCATGGCAGTGTGCCGACGCCGCTGTTCATGCCCGTGGCGACGTTGGCCAGCGTGAAGGGCGTCGATATCGGGCGGGTCGCCGAAACTGGCGCCGGGATGGTGCTCGCCAACGCCTACCATCTCCACCTTCGTCCCGGCGAGGCCGTGGTGGCGCAGGCCGGCGGCGTGGCGGCCTTCATGGGCTGGAGCGGGCCCACGCTCACTGACAGTGGCGGCTTTCAGGTGTTTTCGCTGGCGCAACAGGTGCGGGTGACCGAGGCGGCGGCGAGTTTTCGTTCGCATCTCGACGGCAGGGCGGTGGAGCTCTCGCCCGAGGCCTCGATGCAGATTCAGGAGAGCATCGGCGCCGACGTGGCGATGCAACTCGATCATGTGGTGGCGTTGCCGGCCACCCGCGATGCCGTGGCCGATGCCATGCACCGTTCGCTGCGGTGGGCGGAGCGATGCCTGGCCGCGCACCGCCGCGAGGATCAGGCGGTCTTCGGCATCGTGCAGGGGGGGCTCGAGCCCGATCTGCGTGAGGAGAGCGCCGTCAGGCTTCGCGATCTCGGCTTCGATGGGCATGCCGTGGGCGGGCTGTCGGTCGGGGAGGGGCCAGATGCGATGGTGGCCGCGCTTCGGGCGACCACGCCGCACCTGCCCGCCGACCGGCCGCGGTATCTGATGGGGGTTGGACAGCCCCGGGACATCATCGCCGCAGTGGCCGCAGGGATCGACATGTTCGACTGCGTGCTGCCCACGCGGTGCGGCCGTAATTCGCTGGTCTACACCTTCGACGGCCAGGTCCGCCTGCGGAATGCGAGGCATGCCACCGATCCCCGGCCTCTCGAGCCGGGCTGCCCGTGCCTCGCCTGCCGGCACAGCCGGAGCTATCTCAGACACCTATTTCTGGCGGGAGAAATGCTCGGGCCGATCCTCGCCTCGATCCACAACCTGACGTTCTACCAGCGGCTCGTGGCCCGTCTCCGCGACGGCGTGATCTCGGGCCGCTTCGATGAGGTCTGCCGCGAGCTCCTGAGAACGCTCGAGCCGGCCCCGGATTCGGCCGGTTAGCCTTGGCCGGTTTCGTCGTCCAGCCCGCGCACCCCTTCGCCATGGCCAGCGAATGACGTGTCGGGCTTGTCCGTCCAACACGCATCGCACTACATTTGCGGGTCTGCCGAATGTCCCGACCACCGGGCTGCGGCCCGACCCCGGAGTTTCCATGCAGCCCGAACCGCCAGTCCTGTTCGCCGCCAGCCTGTTTGCGGCCGCTGCTGCGCCCGGCCCGCCCGCCGGCCCAATGGAGCTGCTGATCACCTATCTCCCGATGGTGCTGATCGTGATGGTGGCCTGGCTGCTGCTCTACCGGCCGGAACGCGAACGCATGCGGCAGCATCAGGAACTGCTCACCGGCCTCAAGAAAAACGACCGTGTCATCACGACATCTGGCATCTATGGCACCGTGGCGAATGTCGATCGTGATGCAGATCGCGTCTCGCTGCGGGTCGACGAGGCCGGCAACGTGAAGATCGTCGTCACGGTGTCGAGCATCGCCAAGGTGCTCGGTGACAAGGGCGACAAGGGCGACGCCGCCGGCGATTCGGGGAGCAATTCCTGAGGCGACTCTCCCCCCGCGGCCCCCCACGGCGACCATCCACACCATCCTTTTTCGACCCTTTGAAATGAGACCGGCATGAACAGCTTTCCCATCTCGATCCAATTGTTCGCCCAAGCCGCCGACGTGGCGACTGCGACTGCGACGGCAGCCTCTGCCGTGCCCGCCGCTGTCCAACAGGCCGCGCAGTGGTGGCGTGAGCCGTGGGCCGTCTGGGGCATCACGCTGCTCACGGTCGGCGTGCCGACGCTGCTCTCCTGGCTCCTCGCCAAGCGGCTCCGGGCTGCCGACATGTGGGGCCGCCTCGCAACGGTGCTGGTGGCGCTCACGGCAGGAGCGGTGATCACATGGCTCGGCTGGCCGCCACGACTGGGCATCGACCTCAAAGGGGGCGTGATTCTCGTCTATGAGGTCGACGCCTCCCGGCAGGCGGCCGGGCAGGTCGACGACTGCGTGGGCCGAATCGAACAGCTTCTTTCCAGCCAGGATGGCCGGAAGGGAACAGTGTCGCGGATGGCCGACAACCGCATCGCCGTGCGTCTGGAAACGGCAGATGCCGCAGCCCGTGAATCGTTCCTCAAGAGTGTCGACCAACTTGACTTCGGTGATGCCCGCGTGCGGCTCGCAGGCCAGCGGGCTCGCGGCGAGACGCTCGATCTCGAATATGACGTGGCGGGCCGGTCGGCGCCCGTCGACATGGACAAGCTCGTGGCGGCCGTGAGCCGGCGTGTGAATCCGGGCGGACAGAAGGAAGTGACCGTCCGTCGATACGGGCTCGACCAGTTGGAAGTCATCGTGCCCGAGGTCGATCAGTCGGAAGTGGATCTGATCAAGCGGGTTGTATCGAGCGCGGGCGTGCTCGAATTCCGAATCACCGCGAATCCCGAGGACCCGCGACACAAGCAGGTGGTTGAACTGGCCACCCGCTCCCCGGGCACGACCGTGACCGAGGGGGGGCGCCAGATCGGCCGTTGGGTGCAACTCGATACAGCCAAGATCAATCCCACCGAGGACGGGGGGCTCGTGACCCGTGCGATGCCCGATGGCCGCGTGGAGGTGCTCGTCGTGCTCGACCGGTTCGACGTCACGGGAGGCTACCTGACCCGCGCGTCGTCGAGCTACGACAACAACCTGCAGCCGTGCGTCAATTTCTCGTTCAATTCCTCCGGAGCGGCCCTCTTCGGAACCCTCACCGGCCAGAATCTCCCCGATCCCTCCAACCGGTTGACAAGCCGGCTCGGCATCCTGCTCGATGACACGCTGCTTTCGGCACCGACGATCCGCAGCACGATCTCCGGCGACGGCCAGATCACGGGCAGCTTCAAACAGGCCGACGTCGACTTCCTCGTGGGAGTTCTCAATGCTGGCAGCCTGCCGGCGGCGCTCGTGAGCGAGCCGATCAGCGAGCAGAAGATCAGCCCGCAACTGGGGGCCGACACGATCCGTTCCGGAGCCCGCGCCATGCTGATGGCGACCATTGTTGTGCTCACCTTCATGCTGGCCTACTACCGCTTCTCAGGCTTTATCGCCGACCTCGCGGTGCTGCTCAATATCCTGTTGGTCGTGGCGCTGATGATTTCTCTGAAGGCGGCTTTCACCCTTGCCGGCCTGGCCGGTCTGGTGCTCTCGGTGGGCATGGCGGTCGACGCCAACGTGCTCATTTATGAACGAATGCGTGAGGAAACGGAGCGGGGTGCGGCAGTCAGGATGGCGATCCGCAACGGTTTCCAGCGGGCCTTTTCCACGATCGTCGACTCGAATCTGACAACCCTGATCACGGCCCTGGTGCTGTTTGCCATGGGCACCGACCAGTTGAAGGGTTTCGCCGTCACGCTCATCCTCGGGCTCACGCTCAATCTGTTCACCGCCGTCTACTGTTCCCGGGTGGCCTTTGATCTCTCCGAGCGGAATGGCCTGCTCAGGAAGCTGAATATGGCCAAGTTCCTCGGCCACACCAACTTCGAGTTCGTCCGTTGGGTGCGTCCCGCGATCATCGGTTCGTCGGCCTTCATTCTGCTGGGGCTTGCCGCGGCAGCGCAGCGGGGGCAGGGGCTCTTTGACATCGACTTCACCGGCGGCACGAGCGTGCAGGTGGCGTTCAAGCCCGAACAGACGCTCGACATCGCCGAAGTACGCAAGGCCGTGGCCGTGCTTCCGGACGTCGCCGTGAGTGCCATCAGCTCCGCCGAGGTCGCAGCCGGTACCCGCTACAAGATCGACACCTCGATCCGCGACGACGATCAGATGGAGCAGAGGCTCCAAGAGGTCTTTCCAGGCAGGCTCGCCACCTATTCCATGGAATTCGGTGAGATCAGCTCGTCTGCAGATCCCACGAAACCTGCGGCAGACACCGCAGCCCTGCCGACCACCGTGGCACTCGATTTTCCCGAGAAGATCAACCTGCCCACCCTGCGGGCCACGATCCAGGACGCCATGCAGGCTGAGGGGGTCGGCGAGGCTCCGTTTGAACTCGAGCCGGATGCATCGCAGACGAAGGGCATCGCGAGCCGTACCAAGCCCTATCGCAACTGGGCGCTGGCCACGTCGCTTGACGTTGCCGCCGCCCGAAAAGTGGTCGAGCGGGTTGCCAAGAAGCTCGCCGACACGCCGGTCTATCTCTCAGCCAATTCGATCGGTGGCAAGGTGGCTGGAAATACAAAGATCACCGCCGTCTACGCACTCCTGGCGAGTCTGCTGATGATCGTGCTCTATGTCTGGGTGCGGTTTCAGAACGTCGCATTCGGACTGGCAGCCGTGGTGGCGCTCATTCATGACGTGCTCGTGGCGGTGGGCTGCCTTGCCTTGAGCACCTATGTCAGCCGGTTCATGGGCTGGGCCCTCATCGACGATTTCAAGATCAGTCTCGACGTTGTGGCTGCCCTGTTGACGATCGTGGGATTCTCGATCAACGATACGATCGTGATCTTCGACCGCCTCCGTGAATTGCGGGGAAAGAGCCCGTTTGTCACGGCGGAGATGGTGGATAAGGCAGTCAATCAGACCCTGAGCCGCACGATTCTGACCTCTGGCACGGCCCTGTTGGCGACATTGATTCTCTACCTGTTCGGTGGGCAGGGAATTCATGCCTTCGCCTTCACGATGCTGATTGGCATCATCACCGGCAGTTACAGCACGATCTACATCGCCGCCCCGCTGGTACTCTGGCTGCAGCGGATGGGCGGTGGCGTGGCCGCGGGCCGGCCAGCACCACGGTCGGCGACCCAGCTTTCGGCCTGAGTCACGGCCTGCGTCACGGCAGGTGGGAAACTCTGCCGGGGATACCGTTCCTGACGCCGCGATGGCCGGCGTCAACGGGCTGGCGTCGATGCCGGAACAGCCTGCGTGGCGACCGCAGGGCATACTTTACTGGTCCTGCCCTGTGGTGCGGACCGTTTGTCCGGCCTCGTTTGTCCGGCGTCCGTGCCGGGCTTCCGGCCGCGTGCCAGGAGGTAGGGTATGGCGCATTTCATGCACACGGTGCGGTGGCTCGTCGGCCTGTCCTTGCTGGCTGGAGGGGCGCTCCTCGCGCAGCCGTTTGCCGTAGCGGTGCTGGCTGCCCGCCAGGAGGCCGGCGCTTCCGCCGCCGCAGCGGAGTCTGGTATGCAGGCCGGACTGCCCGCCGCGATGATTGGCGCAGGAGCCCATGCGATCCCCGACGCACGGTCGCCCGAGCCGCCGGCATGGGCAGGGGAGAAGAGAACGGCCACAGCTGGGCCTTCGGCGGGGAACACCGCGGCCGTGGAGTTCGTGGCCCCGGCACCCCCCCCCGCACCGCTCCCGCCATCAGGACTGGACTTCTCGCCGCCCTCGCCGGCGCTCGATGGCACCTATCGCTCGACCGTGGAAATCCCGCCGCCCCCGCTGCTCGACGTGCAGTCGCCGCCACCGCTGGCGGCCGGGTGGGCGGTGCACGATGTTCCCAGGCCTGCCGCGGCACCCATTCCACCGATTCAGCCAACGGCTGTGCCGGCATCCTATGTCGTGCGGGACGGGGACGACCTCACCGGGATCGCCCTCCATGTGTATGGGCATGCGGGCGCCTCGACCGCCATTTGGGAGGCGAACAGGGATCGTCTGTCTGATCCGCACCTGCTCCCCATCGGACTGGCGTTGAGGCTGCCACCGTCGTGGACGCTTCCTGCCGCCCAGGCGTGGGCGGGCAGTGGTGCCGGGCAGGCGATCGAACCCACCCATGCCGCGGTCACGCAGGGCGAACGGGCCGGGAGAGCGGCGAACCCTCCGCCAGGCTCGGCCCCGTCCCCAAGCGGAGCGGGATTGTTCTGGCTTCGCGGTGGTGCAGCTTCGAATACCACCGCGACTCCCATCGCTGGAGCTGGAGCGGCGTTTGCGGCAGAGGCGAATCCGTTGGCAATGGCAAACCGTCCGGCAACCGTGCGGGTCGGGATGGGGGATTCGCTCGGTTCGATCGCCCGCCGGTTTTATGGCGACACCGCGATGGCGTCGCGGATCTGGCAGGCGAATCGAGATCGGCTCCGCAGCCCGGACCTGCTGGTGCCGGGCATCGAATTACGATTGCCGTGACGGCCTCACGAATCGTCGCCGGTCGGTGGCCCGTCCGTTAGTCGGGCTTACGATTCAACGCCAATGTGAAGAATGTCTTGATCTGGTCAGCAACATGCAGGGCCGGATCATTGGCGAGTTTGTCGCCCGTCAGGCTTGTGTCGATCTGTATGAAGATGACCGTGGCATCTGTGGGCTCCTTGAGGTCTCGGGCCTGTTCAGAGGGTTGGCCAGGACGTAGTTGAAACCAAGTGGCCGGGCGAAACCGCTTGAGCTGATCAAAGAGACGGATGGCATCTCGATCGGCCTTGCCGGCGAATACCATGATCGGAATTTCCCGCTGCAGGGCTCCGTTCGCAAACGGCACGGACATTGAAATGCCTTTCGTTGCCCAGACCGGGCTAACGAGGGCGAGAGCCCGGACCTGTCTGCCCTGCGGACCGGTCGTGGTCGGTGGCCAGTTCGAGTCGGCTGCCGTCCACATGGAGGCCAGCGTCGCGCCGAGACCGCAGCCGACCACGCAGAGCCGGTCAATATCGAGCGATCCGGCGTCGGACTGCTGCTTGATCCAGTTCCGGACGGCCTCGATCTCTCCCCGCATGCCGGACTGGTCCCGGAGTCGGCCACCGGTCGCGGCGGCCATCGACTCGAAATCGACCTTTTTCAGGAGGCGGGGCTGTCCTTTGTCGTCCTTGTCACTGCTGCCCGGCGTAGCGGACCGGACAATGCTGCCACCGTGGCCTCGCAGATCGGGGGCCACCACGGCGCATCCAGCCTGTTGGAGTGACCGTGCAAAGTGATCCACGGTCTTGTGAGAGCCCTCCAGATCGTGGATCAGGATCACCGTTGCCACGGCCTTGGCCTCCTTGGGCGCAGGGTAATGCCAGGCAGCGATCCGGATGCCATCCGAGGTTTCAAGCCGTAACTCCTCGACCGCTTGTTCGGTTGCAGCCGGAGCGGCGACCGAAACCCCAGCATCCCCCGCGGCCATCAATAGGGATATGAGCCCGAGCCCGAGCATGTGCACGGGCATGAGGACAGACATCCGCCTCAGCGGGGAAACCAAGGTAGGCGGGGAAGCAAAGCGCAGCCGCCTGAAAAACCGGGGGGGCAACCATGTGGACAGGACCATCGGAATGCTTCCAAGTCGCGGGTTAAGAACGCGGGGTAAAGAGTGCTGGGGGCACCAAACCACACCAACCTGTTGTGGCAAAACCTCCGGGAAAAAGCTACCGATCGGCATTGGGGAGGGGGCGGGCCGGGCAGGGGAATACTTTGGGCCTTTTCAGGCGAAAAGAGAATGATCGCGCGTGGTTGGCACGCCGTCCCGTGTTTTCGGTATTCTAGTGGAAGTGGAAGTTGCCATCCGCTGGCACGCAGGCCGGCGTTCGGGGCCGGCAGACCGCAAAAATTGCAGGGAAAAGCTGGCAGTCAAAAACTGGCAGGCAGGAACTGGCAGATATGGAACTTTTGGAACGGCTGTCTGCCCGCTTCAAGCGTGGGTGGCAGGAATACACGGGCGAGGAAGATACGCCGCTCGACGGTGACACTCCAGCCTGGTTCGTGAGCCTGCTGATCCACGTGGTCGTACTCCTGTCGCTGGCCCTCGTTGCCCTCAAGGAGCCCACGAAATCGCCGTCTGCGATCACCATCGTTCAGCCGCAGGAGGCCGTCGAAGAGGTGCTTGATCTGCCGCAGGAAATGGTGGTTGCTGACGAATCGGAGGAAACGTCCGGGGCGGCGAGCGAGGAAGGGATGGAGGTCGCGCAGGCGTTGGCCCCCACGCTCGCCGAACAGTCGGTGATTCCGGTCGAGGCCGAACTGGATCTTTCCAGCGACATCACCGTCGACCCACTCGACGTGGTGCCCGTGGCCGCCACCATCGACGACACGCTGGTCGTCAAGGGGGCGGTCAGTGCGGGGGCAACCGGCGCAACCGGGGCCGTCGATCGGCTCACGGGTGAGATTGCTGCGTCGCTGGATCGCGATGCCACGGTCATCTGCTGGGTGTTCGACCAGTCTGTGAGCCTCGCCGGCCAGCGGAAGGAGATCGCCGCCCGGCTTGAGCGGGTGTTCGAGGAGCTCGGTGTCAACCGCGCGGCCGTACACCGGCCCGACCTGAAGAACATTGTTGTCGCCTTCGGCAAAACGGTGACGCTCGTCAAGAAAGCAACGGACGACGCCGCCTCGGTCATCAAGGCGATCGAATCCATTCCGGTCGACGACTCCGGCGTCGAGATGACCTTCACGGCGATCCGGAGCGCTGCCAGCGAGGCGAGTATCTTTCGCAGGGCTCCGCGGAGGAACGTGATGATCGTCGTCTTCACCGACGAGGTGGGGAACGACCAGAACGAGGCCGACAAAACCGCCAGCTACTGTCGCATGCTTGGCATGCCGGTCTACGTTGTCGGTGTGCCAGCGCCGTTTGGCATGAAGGACGTCAAGTTCAAGTTCGTGGAGTTCGACCCCAAATATGAGCAGGACGTGCAGTGGGCCGTGGTCGAGCAGGGGCCCGAAACGCTCTATCCGGAGGTCGTCCGCGTGCATTCCGGCAGCCTCGCCGACGAGGCAATCGACTCAGGCTTTGGCCCCTTCAGCCTCTCGAAACTCTGTGCAGCGACAGGCGGCATCTATTTTTCGGTGCATGCCAACCGCAACGCCAAGGGGAGGGTCAGCAACGATGAGACGGCGGCGATGGCCTCGCAGTTGCGGTATTTCTTCGATCCCGATGTGATGCGGGACTACCAACCGGACTATCTGTCAGCGGCCACAGTCGACCAGATGCTGAATAAGAATCGCGCCAAGAAGGCGCTTGTCGAGGCGGCCCGCTCGATCGAGGTCAGTCCGATGGAATCCCCCGTGATGACGTTTCCCCGCAAGGACGACGGGGCCCTGGCGTTGCTGCTGGGAGATGCCCAGAAGGCGGCGGCCCGGATCCAGCCACGGATTGACGCTCTGGCCGAACTCCTGAAATCGGGGCTGCCCGATCGTGATGCCATTCAGGAGAAACGCTGGCAGGCGGGCTATGACCTGGCGCTCGGCCGGGTGTTGGCTCTGAAGGTGCGGACCGACAGCTACAACACCATGCTCGCACAGGCAAAGGCTGGGATGAAGTTCAAAGATCCCAAGAACGATACCTGGGAATTGCAGGCGAGCGACGACGTTTCGAAGGCGGGATCGCAGACGGAAAAGATTTCGCAGCAGGCTGACATGCTGCTGAAGCGAGTGGCGCGGGATCATTCGGGAACCCCCTGGGCGCTTCTTGCCGCCGAGGAGTTGAAGCGGCCGTTGGGATATACGTGGACCGAGCGGTTTACCGGCGTCAATGTTCCGAAGAAGGATGGCGGTGGTGGCGGTGGAGTTCCGGGAGCGGGCGTAGACGACAAGAAGCGGATGCTCGCCGCCCCCAAGCCGAAGCGACCGCTGAAGAATCTGTGAACCGCCGCCGTTTTCATCTTTTCTTCTGGTCGTGAGCCCTGTTCCTCCTTCACGTGGCGGCAAGTTTGTAACTTGTCCGGAAGTCGGCGCGGATTCCGCAAGTTAAAAACTCGCGGCCACAAGGAAGTTGGCGCGGATTCCGCAAGTTAAAAACTCGCGGCCACAAGGAAGTTGGCGCGGATTCCGCAAGTTAAAAAACTCGCGGCCACAAGGAGGTCGGCGCGGATTCCGCGAGGTCCCCCATCCTCATGCTGCGGCGGCCATGCCGTGCCGAACAGCGCTGGATAGGATGCCGACGTTTCGAGTGAAATCAGAACGT
>JBIIFB010000270.1:0-3329 GCA_044237545.1 Pirellulales bacterium | reverse complement strand
TCCTGGTGTGCGTTGCATTTATTCTCACCCGCACACCGGCAACGCCTGAGCAAGCCCGGCAACTAGCACGCGGTGTCAGTCAGAAGATCCTTGATGACTTTGAAACAGTCAGGCCCGGTGTCACGACGAAGGGCGAGTTCGTGGGTATCGGAACAAGTCATCCCGACACCGCCCTGCATGTCGCACGCAAGCACCCAGACATCTTGAAACTCGAGAATCGCTCGAAGGGGGGTGGCCAGTGGCTCTTACAAGTCGGCGGCAATGGTTGGCAGAACGGAAATCTGATGATATCGCACCGCCCTAGCGGGAAGCATGCCCTCGTCCTGGAACCAAATGGCAAGGTCATAACCATGGGGGATCTCCACGTTGCAGGAAAACTGACCAGTTCCAAACCAATTGGCGGTACTGGTCCTACGACTGCCGAACTTCAGGCCAAGGTCGATGCTCTCACCAAGATCGTCGAGGAACTCATCGTGCGCGTAGGTGACCTCGAGCCCGAAGACGCGACTGTTTCGCAGCCCTAGACCTATCCCCTGATTCTGGACTGGCAGTCTCTTCGCCATGAAGACAACACTCTTCCAAAACAGCGATCAACCCGACGTAACCACCCAAGTCGTTGGCCGCGCACCCATTCTGGCCAGCGTCTGGGATCTCGACGGCACACTTCTGTCGACAGACACGTTCGTTGAGAGCCTGGGTGTCATCCTCCTGCGACGCCCCTGGCTCCTGCCGATCATCATGCTCTGGCTGGTGAAGGGCCGGGGCTACTGTAAGGGACGGGTGGCGGTGATCGCAGGCGTGCCACCATCAGCCTGGCCGGTTCGCCCTGAGGCCATGGCACTCATCGAAGAGGTTCACCGCGAAGGCCGGCCTGTGGTTCTCGCCACAGCCGCACACCGCACCGTCGCAGAGGCGATCGCTGACCATATCGATTGCTTCGACGTCGTGCTCGCGAGCGATGACCAAATCAATCTTAAGGGAGCGGCCAAACTCGCCGCGATCGAGTCATTCGTGGCAGACAACGGTCTGGACGGATTCTCATATGCTGGCGACTGTGCCGCTGACCTGAAGGTCTGGCGGAAAGCTTCCGAGGTCATTGTCGTCGAGCCAACCCCCGCCTTCGAAGCGAAGGTCCGAGGGCTTGGCAAACCCACGACGGTACTAGGGGGGAAACGTCCCTTTTTCCGGAGCGTATGGAAAGCCTGCCGCCCTCACCAGTGGGCGAAAAACCTGTTGCTCTTTCTGCCGATGTTCCTGGCGCACAAGATCGACGCCGGCACACTCTCGTCGGTGCTGCTGGGGTTTGTCTCGTTCTCGCTGTGTGCATCAGGCATCTACGTTCTCAACGACATCGGCGACATCCCCGCGGATCGACATCACCCGAAAAAACGGCTCCGGCCATTTGCCAGCGGCAGGCTTTCGGTTGGCGTCGGCCTGCAGATGGCGGCGTGCCTTTTGCTTGCGGGCATGGGTATCGCCGGTGTCTGGCTCCCGCCCACATTCCTCGGACTGATTGGGCTCTATGTGGCGAGCAACTTCCTCTATTCGGGAATTTGCAAGCAGGTTCCCGTCCTTGACGTGATGATGCTGGCATGCATGTATGCACTCCGACTTGAGGCTGGTGCCGTCGCGGCCGGAGTGCCGCTGAGTTCATGGATGCTGACATTTTCACTGTTCTTCTTCACGTCCCTGGCTTTTTCGAAGCGATATACCGAACTGTGTCGACTGCGACTGGACGACCGGCCTCAGGCGGCTGGACGCGGCTATATGGTCGATGACGTCGATCTGGTGGAGCATCTCGGCGCCGCCAGTGGATATGTTTCCGTGCTTGTCATGGCGCTCTACATGAACAGCCCTGAGATGCGTGCGATCTACGGCGACAGCCGGAGTCTGTGGCTGATCTGTCCGCTCGTGCTGTATTGGGTGACCAGACTTTGGCTCCTGGCCCGACGCGGCCAACTCGATGATGACCCGGTCGTCTTCGCATTGCGAGATCGGCAAAGCCTGGCAATCGCGGCAGCTTGCGGTGGTTTGGTGCTTGCTTCGACTTGGCTTCGGCAGGGTGGCCCATGAGGTCGGCGTTATGACCATTCGGAAAACCCGACTTGCCGGCTGGGGGGGCGTGCCCACGGAGCCTTGCCTCGTTACGTATCCAACAGACGGCGCTGCGATCGCCGCCGTGGCGGCCAGAGACACGCCGTCGATCGCCCGCGGACTGGGCCGCGCGTACGGTGACTCAGCACTGAACCCGCAGGGGATCGTCGCCCAAAGCGACAGGCTCAACCGGTTTCAAAGTTTTTCCCCCGCAACAGGTCTGCTGGAGTGTGAGGCGGGCGTTTCGTTCGCCGACATCATCGCCAGCTTTCTGCCGCGCGGCTGGTTCCTGCCGACCACGCCCGGAACGAAGTTCGTGACTGTCGGCGGCGCGATAGCCGCCGACATCCATGGAAAGAACCATCACCGCGTCGGATCGTTCGGAAATTTCGTGAAAGACATCACTCTGATTGTTGGCGACGGCTCCGTCGTCCGCTGCTCCCGCAGCCACGATCCAGAACTATTCTTTGCCACAGTCGGTGGCATGGGGCTGACGGGCATGATCCTGTCGGCCCAGTTCCATCTCGTACCCGTGGAGACGGCATGGATCACAGTGCGACACCGGCGAACTGCAAATCTTGACGATACGCTCGCTGTTTTTCATGACAGCGACGCCAGCTGCGAACACTCTGTCGCCTGGATCGACTGCATGGCACGCGGCGATCGGCTCGGCCGCAGCGTTGTCATGCAGGGCAACCACGCGAAAATCGCCGATCTCGATCCGGGACAGGCGCTCGACCCGCTCCGGCTGCCCCGCAAGCGGACCAAGTCGGTGCCCTTCACCCCGCCCTTCAGCCTGCTCTCGCCACTCACCGTGCGGGCCTTCAACGGCGTGTTCTACGCAGCGCATGGCAACGAGGAAAAACGGGTCGACCTCGACATTTTTTTTTATCCGCTCGACGCCGTCCTCCACTGGAATCGCGTTTACGGTCCCCGCGGCTTTGTGCAGTATCAGGCGTTTTTCCCCCTTGAGTCGTCGGCCGTTGGACTTCGGAAGCTGCTGGACACCGTGGCGGCGGCGGGCGCAGCCTCTTTTCTGGCCGTCCTCAAAAGCTGCGGTGCGGCCGATGGGGGTGTGCTTTCTTACCTCGGACCGGGGCATACGCTGGCACTCGACTTGCCGTACCACCCGGCTCGTACGCCGATGCTCTGTCGGCAGCTCGATCGCATTCTGCTCGATCACGGCGGCCGCCTCTATCTGGCGAAGGATGCGATGACCGACGCGGACACGTTCC
>JBIIFB010000139.1:0-10315 GCA_044237545.1 Pirellulales bacterium | reverse complement strand
GTCCGGGATGCGATCTTGGCCGACGTGAAGCTTGAGTCGGCCACGGCACCGGCCATCCTCGACGGCAACGGCATCGACCAATACGTGCTCCTGAAGGGGTCTGCGGCCCGCCGGGGTGAACTCTCGCCCCGACGGTTCCTCGAGGCGATCGACGGCGCCGGCCAGCCCGCATGGCCGAAGCATTCGTCGGGCCGCCGCCAATTGGCTGACCGTGTCCTCGATCCGGCAAACCCACTCACCAGCCGCGTGATCGTCAATCGAATCTGGCATCACCTCTTCGGCCGCGGGCTGGTGGCCACCACCGATAATTTCGGGAAGCTCGGCGAGGCGGCCGCCGACCAGGCGGCACAGGGGCTCCTCGACATGCTTGCCGTACGGTTCCGCGAAGAGGGCTGGAGCATTAAGCGGCTGGTGAAGGAAATCGTGACGAGCAGCACGTGGCGGATGGCAAGTGCCAGGAATAGCCGTGCCGTGGAGCAGGATCCGCTCAATCTGCTCTTCCACCATGCACCGCTGCGGCGACTGGAGGGCGAGGCGGTGCGGGACAAGATCCTTGCTGTCTCCGGCCGGCTCGACCGGACGCTGGGCGGTCCGAGCGTCGAGGTGTTCATCACGCCGTTCCACGACGGCCGCGGCAAGCCGAAGAGCGGGCCGCTCGACGGCGACGGCCGCCGCAGCATCTACACCCGCATCCGTCGCAACTTCCTGCCGAGTTTCCTGCTGGCTTTCGACATGCCGGTGCCTTTCCAGGCGATGGGTCGCCGGAGCGTGACCAACGTGCCCGCGCAGGCGCTGACGCTCATGAACGATCCATTCGTGACCGAGCAGGCTGCGGTGTGGGCGAAACGGGTTCTTCGTGACGACACGATTCCAGCCGAGAGTCGCATCGACATCATGTATCGGGAGGCCTTTGGGCGGTTGCCGTCCGTGGAAGAACGGAACGCGGCTCTCGCGTTTCTCGCCGTGCAGGCCGGGCATCACGGGGTGGCATTCGCTGCACAGCCCCGGCACGAGGCGACCTGGGCCGACCTTGCCCACGCCCTGATCAACACCAAGGAGTTCATCTTCTTGCCATGAAAGACATGAGCAACATGAGCGACATGAACGACATGAGCAACTTCCGCCACCACTGCGGCCGGCTCGGGCCTGCGGCTCTTTCCCGCCGGGAGATGCTCCGTAGGAGTGGCTGTGGCTTCGGTGCCGTGGCGGCGGCGGCGCTTCTGGCCCGCGATGCCGCGCGGGGGGCCACAACCGCCGGCCCGCTCGTGTTGCACCATCCGGCGAAGGCGACCAGTGTGATCTTCCTCTACATGGACGGGGGCGTGTCGCAGGTCGACAGCTTCGATCCGAAGCCGATGCTCGCTCGGCATGCCGGCAAGGATCCCCACACGCTCTTCAAGGTCGATGCCACGCAGTTCAACAACGTGGGCACGGTGCTGCCGAGCCCATGGCAGTTCCAGCCGTACGGCCAGAGCGGCATTCCGGTGAGCGATCTGTTTCCGCACATGGGCTCCGTCGTCGACGAGCTCGCGATCATCCGCTCGATGACAAGTGAGTTTCCGGAGCATACGAACGCCAACTACTTTCTCCACACCGGCTCCGGCCTGCAGGGCCGGCCGAGCATGGGGGCGTGGACGACCTACGGCCTCGGCAGCGTCAACGACGAACTGCCCGGCTACATGGTGGTCAACGGCGGTCTGATCCCGCCCGGCGGCCTCGACAACTTCACCAACGGCTTTCTGCCGGCGACCTACCAGGGATCGATTATCAAGCCAAATGCCGTCGGGCTGGCGAACGTCAGGCCGGCGGAAAAGTCGGTGGCCCACCAGCTTGCGAAGCTCGACCTCGCCCGCCGTCTTGACCGTGGCTTCGCGGAGCGATTGGCGGCCGGTGGCAGTCCGCCCGACGCGCTGGAAAGCGCTATTTCTAACCAGGAACTGGCCTATCGGATGCAGACGGAGGTGCCAGACCTGCTCGATCTCGCGGGCGAATCAGCTGACACAAAACGGGCCTACGGCCTGGAGGCCGAATACAAGCCGACTCAGGTTTTCGGGACCGAGTGCCTGCTGGCCCGGAGGATGGTGGAGCGGGGAGTGCGGTTCGTGGAGCTCACCTGCCCGTCGATCAATGCCGACCGCTGGGATCAGCACAACAAGCTTCGCGAGGGCCACGCCAACAATGCCCGCGCCGTCGATCAGCCGATCGCGGCGCTCATCCGGGACCTCAAAGACCGCGGCATGCTCGACTCCACGCTCGTGGTGTGGAGCGGTGAGTTTGGGCGGACACCGTTTGCGCAAGGGTCGGATGGCCGCGACCACAATCCGCAGGCCTTTTCAATCTGGCTGGCCGGCGGTGGTGTGAAGGGGGGCACGATCACGGGTGCGACAGACGACTTCGGCTACCGGGTCGTGGAGAAAAAGTTCATGATCCACGACCTGCATGCGACGATGCTCCATCTGATGGGTATCGACCACACGCAGCTCACGTATCGCTTCAGCGGCCGCGACATGCGACTGACGGATGTCTACGGGCACGTCATCCGTGACGTCGTGGCGTAGGCTCGTTGACGTAAGATCGTTGGCGGGGGTCATGCCCCGGCGTTTTTCATCGACAGGCTCTTGAGCGTCAGCACCGAGCCCACCGACATCAGCGCCAGTCCCAGCCAGCGGGGCGGCTTCACGACCTTTCTCGAGGGCGTATTCTGCCAGAGCGTCATCGACTGCAGTCCACCCTTGTCGCCGAGTTGGGCGGAGATGAAATGGCTCGAACGCTCGCTGAGCGTGAACGACTCCACGAGACGAAACTGCACGCCAGCAAAAAATAGCAGCAGTCCGCCCAGCAGCACGTGATGTCGCTTGACCCGCATCCGACTCCTCCAAGGCCCGGCACGCCTGCCCGGCTCCATGTCATCGAATGCCTAACCGGGCAGACTCAAGCCGGCCTGAATCTCGACCGGTTATGCGGGGGATGAGGCTCGGCAGGCCCTCAGCATCGCCAGCATGCCCGCTGACCATCCAGCGGGGCCGCAATCCAGCAAGATGGGAAGCATGGGCAAGACGGCGATGAAAACGTTGAAATTGAGTGTTGAAGAGACTTGGAACCTGACGATGGACTGGAACGGTTATGACGATTGTCCGGCCTCGCCGTTGAGCCTGGCCAGGCCCGTTTATAGACCCGCCCGAGGATAGACCCGGACTGTGATCAGCACCGTGAGCCATTGTTCTGTGCATGTCATGCCCGGCAGGGTGGGAATCCTGCTGCTGGTGGGGCTGTTCCTGGCCGGGGGTGCGGTGGCTCGGCCCGCGGAGGAGGACGCCTCCCTGCCCCAGCAGCGTCAGCAGGCTCAAGAGAGTCCGCTTCTCGAAGCGAGTGCTGACCTGGCGCCCGACCTGGCGCCCGAACTAGCGCCCGACCTGGTGCTCCCGGACGAGGAGTCACCGAATGATTCACCATCTGAAACACCGGCCGAACCACTTGCCGAACCACGTGCCGAAGCAGCGGCCGCGGACACGCCGCTGCTGGATAAGCCGGAAGAGGTGTTTGCTCGTGAGTCGGTCAGCCCGGAGTTCCTCGACGATGTCTCGGCCCGCGCCGCCGATGGTCTGCGGGTGGATGAATTCACACTCGAGGAGATGCCCTTTGAGTCGAGCTCGGGCAAGTGGTTTTCCAGTGGAGAATGGTATGGGTCGGCTGAAGTGCTCGCGATGAGCCGCAGCAGAAACTACCGTCGCGTGATGGGCTACGACCCGTCGGTCGTAGGCCTGCCGAATCCTTCGCTGCGACCGAACCTCGCCGGCACATTCGTGACCACGGGCGTGCCGTGGGATCTCGTACCCGGAGCCAGGCTGACCATCGGTGAACATCTCGGCCGCGATCATCTCGATCGTGATCAGTCGGTTGAATTCACCTATTACGGTGGCCTGAGCTTCTTCGTTCGCGATAGTTACAACGCCATGCCACGATCGTTTCTGGTAACGCCTCTGGCTGGTACCATCCTGCCGGGGTTACCGGGGTTTACCTTCGCACAGACCTACGATTCCACGATCAGCTCCAACTTCAACAGCATGGAGTTGAACTACAAGCTCGACCGCCGGCTGGGCCGAGACCAACTGATCATGTCGCCCAGCGGCGGCTGGTCGCGGCATGCGGAACGGGGCTGGCTGCCTTCGATCCTGATCGGCACGAGGGTAGCGAACGTCAATGAGGCCTTCACATTTGCCAGCAGTCGCAGGAACGTGTCGCCCGACCAATTCAGCGGCAACTACACGATCGAAACACAGAACTGGCTCTGGGGCTTGAATCTGGGGGGCGAATTGATCAGCCAAAACGAGTTTTATTTTTGGGGTCTCCGCGGCCGGGTGACACCTGCGATCAGCTTTGCGGCCAACCAGCAGGCGGCGGCCGGAGTGAATGTCCTGCCCCCGCCACCACCGGCAGAGGCGGTCGCCCGCGGCGGCTTTGCCTGGCGGCAGGTCGCCGATCAGATCGGCCCGGGATTCCTTGGTGATCTCACGATCCTGGGGGGCCTGCAGTTGACGCCGAATTTCTCGGTACAGGTCGGGTATGACTTCCTCTGGGTGGCCGGCATTGCCACCGCGACGCGGCAGTTCAACCTCGACAATGTCAGGCCCAACTCGATCGACGGCGGCGGTCAGGTCTTTTACAACGGACTCTCGATGGGACTCGAGGGCTCCTGGTAGGGGAACCAGCTGTTGGAACCAGCTAGGGGACACGCAACGGCCTTTACTCCGCCGCCACGAGCACCGCTGCCGCCTGCCCCATCGAGCAGACGTTGATGGCCAGGGCCGTGCCGGGCCGGCCCGCCAGCGGCTCGCCGTGGACAACGTTCACCGGGCAGAGCGGGTCGGGTGTTTCGTAGTTGAGCGTCTGGGGCACGAGCCCCGCCTCGAGGCCCAAAACGCTCGCAGCCAATTCCACGGCCCCGCCGCCGGCGCCGAGATGCCCGAAGAAGCTCTTGGGGGCCGTGACCGGGGTGCTGCCGAGTTCGGCGACGATGCTCGCCGCCTCGATGCGGTCGCCATCGATCGTGCCGATGCCGTGGGCGTTGACGTGGCCGAGGTGCCCTCCGAGTGGATCGGCGTTCAAGCCCGCCTGGGCGAGCGTGGCACGGATCGCCAACCGCAGGGATGAGCCGGTGCGAGGTTTCAGTGGGCTGCGTGGTTCGCAGCGGGCAGCCGCGGCGAGAATACGACCGCGGATCCGGGCGCCACGGCGTTCGGCATGTTCGCGCGACTCCAGCACAAAGATCGCCGCACCCTCGCCGTCGAGCATCCCCGTGCGGTCTCGGTCGAAAGGACGGCAGGCGCGACGGCAGTCGCCAGCCGGCCGCGACTGCATCGTCTCTCCCCGGGCCACTAGGGCCGTGGGATGAAGACGCGAGCTTGCGCCGCCGGTCAGCATCACGTCGGCCCAGCCGCGACGGATGATGCTTGCCGCCTCACCGATTGCCAGCAGGCTCGACACGTCGCCGAGCACGATCGTATTGTTCGGCCCGCGGGCGTCGTGCGCGATCGCGATATGCGAGGCGGTCATGTTCGGCAGGTGCTTGAGCAGCCAGAGCGGGTGCAACTCCTCCAGAATCGCCTCGGACCACAGCCCGAAGTCGAACTGGCCGTCGCGGACGGCACGGCGGTAGATCAGTTCCAGATCCTCGATATCGGCGTAGATCATGTCGCCGCCGACCACGACACCGAACCGTTCCGGCGCAACGCCGCCGACGGCCAGGGCAGCGTCGGTGAGGGCGAGATCTGCGGCGGTGAAGCCGATCTGGATGTCGCGGCTCATCACCTTGAGGCTCTTCCGCGGCCGGACATACCGCTTGGGATCGAAATCGGCAATCTGGCCGCCGTAGGGGGTGCGGAGTCCGCTGGCATCGAAGAGGTCGATGGGGCGGATGCCGCTCACGCCCCGGGCCAGTGATTGCCAGAAGGCATCGCGGCCAATGCCGATGGGCGACACGACTCCGATGCCTGTAATGACGATGTCCCGGGGGCTTACCATGAACTGCACACTAAACCAAGGTTGCGGCCACCGAAAGGATGCACGCCAAGTCACGGCGACCGGCCACTCATCGGGCCTGTTTCCAGCCCGAATTCTGGCGTCCGGTCAGGCCTCACCGATGGGCGGGGTGGTCACGCCGCCACTCCGAGGGCGGCTGGGAATGGGGATCCGACCAGAGCCCGCGGCGACCACCCCGGGCGACTGTCTCGGCATCGAGCAGGGCCGGATCGGGACTGAAGCCCCCGAAGACCCAAGCCCAGCCATCCGCGACCAGTTCTCGGTTGATGTTCCGCTCACCGATCCAGAGCGTGCCCAGGAGTCGCCCGTGCTGATCACGCGCATCCCCCGCGACCCGCACGCGGCCACCACCGATTTTTTGGGCGAGCGCAGCCCGAGACTCCCGGCCAAAGGGCTGGCTGAGTTCCGGACTGTCGATGCCGACGAGCCGAATTTTCTGCGGTCGATTGCCCTCGTCGATGCACGTCACGGTATCGCCATCATGAACGATGTCGACCCGCCACAGCGGCCTTCCCTGCGGGTCGTGCACGGGGCACATCGGAACAGTAGCGATGACCAGCGAAACGCCCGTGGCGATCAGCACATACCAGTTCCGCATGCGCGGCGGCATGCCGGGCGGCGGTCGCGGTATGCGGAACGGTCGCATGAACGCGGCCTCAAAGCCACTGCAGGATTCGACATCCCACCACAGGATTCGACACCTTAGGACTCAAACTGCTTGAGAGCCGTGATGGCCGCGAGGGCGCGATCGGTGCCGCCCAATTGGTTCACGACCTTTTTGGCAGCGAGCAGATCCTCGATCGAGATGTCGACTCGCCGTGTGGGCACGCGGTTTCGTGCCGCTGCAGTCCCCTGTGCCGAGGCACTGCCGTTCTGACGGCGCTTCCGTGGGCGGAAGCCCATTTTCTTGAGCACCATGCTGACCTGCGGGGAGGAGACGACGACGCCCTGCTTCTTGAGCGTGGCCACGATCACGACCGGGCGGGGCTTTTCCCCCTTCTCTTTCATGGCCTTGGCGAGCGTACGAATTTCCTCGGACTTGTTCACGCTCTTCATCGATTTCTTCTCGGTCATCGGCTTCTTGTCAACCATCGGATGGAGCAACTCCTTCAGAAGACAGTCAGTAGAAACTGTCAGGGGAAAACATTGTGGGAACGCGTTGAAGAACTGTATGCATGACATGCATGACAGCCTCATGCATTCGTTACAACGAAACAGTACTGCCTCGCTGGAAAGTCATAGGATAGGAAAAGAACAGGCAATTACAAGAAACAGAGGCAAGGCAGGCATTCCACCCGATCCTGCGACCAGGCGCACCATAATAAGGGGGGTATTGCGGCTGTCATCGGGATACTTTCTCGGCCATGCCCAGGAACGTTTCGGGGGCAGGCAAAAACCGTCTGGGTGGAGGGTAAACTGACGGAACAATGGCACGCATTGGCTGGAAAATGCGGGGCGGCTGTGTTCCGGAAAACTCTTTCCGGCCTTGTCCGTTCAAGAGAGATCGTGCTCCGAGGCCATTATCAGAGACCGTTATCAGATGCCTTTATCAAGGAATCGCTGTGACCACGGCACCCACAGGAACGGTGAATCGGCGTGATCCATGGGGGTGATGAATCATGGGAGTGATGAATGGTGACAGCTACGGTTGCTGAAAAGCGTCTCTTTCTTGCCAGGCTTGCGGAGGCTCGGGATTCTTCCCAGGGCGGATGGCAGGGACGCACAGGCCTCGGTCGGACGGGCATGCGAGTCATGCTCGTCATACTTACTGTGGCACTCGCCACCCTCCTGTGGCTGTGGATGAGTGGCTTCTTTGCGACACCGAAGGAGGTGCTGGAAATTCGGGCCCTGGTGGACGAGCAGATCGTTCAGTTGGGGAGGGTTGCCCGCAACGAAGCCCCTTTGACATACGACACATCCGTCTTCCGGGAGAGCATAAGCCGAGTCCGCGACATGGCCCCTGAGGTGCGGGCACAGGTCAGAGGCGAGATGGAGCGTTTGGGGCGGGCCCGCGACAAGGCCGAACTCCAGTCGTATTTTGCGCTCCCGCCGATAGAACGTCGCGACGAACTCGACCGACGTATCAAGGCGGAAGAGTCGCGACGACAGGCCTCGCAACAGCGCAGTAGCCAAAAGAGCAGTAGCCAAAAGAGCAGCAAGGAAGGCGGCGGTGGCCAGGGAGCAGGGCCGCGTGGCTCGCCGCAGGCAGCGGCAGCCAGCCCTCCAGTTGGTGGTGGGCCAGGGGGTGGCGGGCCTGCTGGTAGCAGTTCTGCGAGCCGAGGCGGCACGGAAGAAGCGCGGAATGCCCGTCGCAAGCAGCGTCTCGACACAAGTTCGCCTGAGGCCCGCGCCCAAGGGGCGGAATACCGTCGGGCGATGGCGGCCCGTCGCCAACAACTGGGACTCGTTTCCGGTCGTGGCCGCGGCGGTTGATCTCGAGCGACTGGCGCCGTGGGTGGGCGAGCGGGGCTGCGGGATGGCGAGAATTCAGTCTGGCCCGTCGGAGCCTATTGGCTCGGCACCGACTCGAGCCCCGCCGTGTTCACGGCGATGACACGGTAGATGTGGCGTGCTCCAGGCTCGGCGGTGTCATCGGTAAACCGCAATGGCATGAGCGGCTGCGTGGGCGTGTCGCTGTAGAGCAGGTTTTGGAAGAGCGGCCGACCGAACGGGTTTTTTTGTTTTTCGGGGAGCCTGGCAATTCTTGTGCCGTCGCGCTCGATCACAAAGCCGGCCAGTCCGCTCTCGAGGTCGGCCACGACGTCCCACGTGAGTTCGTTGCCTGCGACGATGAGATTCGTCGGGGCAGGTGGAGGCGTCGTGTCGATGACGTTCGTGTCCTCGACGTACCGCATCCAAGACTTCGCAACACCTTCGCTGGGGAACCACGCCATTGTCAGCGGATCAGCGGTGCACTCTTTCGCGGGCACGGCCTCGCCGCCCGTGATCGGCCCCAGCCACGTGCCCTCGGTGGGCATCGGCAGCAGAGGATCGCCCGGGTTCTTGGGGAGTCGTGCGGCGAGGCAGGCGTCGAGCCAGGGGATGGCGAGATAGCGTTGGTTGCCGCATTCGTGGCTGGTCAGGGGGTCAACCGCCACGCCGACGAGGCCGCCCCGGGCACGGACGGCATGAAAGAACGCCTGATTGGCCGGCCAAACGCCCTTGAATTTCGTGTCGGTGACAGTCACGCCTTCCTTGGTGCCGGGATTGCACATCATCGGCACGCGAACCGCCGCGTCGGGCAGAACATGCGGCTTGATACCGGGGCGGCTGGCGTCGGTTTCGAAGAGCGGTACCCCTGAGCGGTGCCAGACGGCGACCGTACGCTCTGGGGAGAGAAGCGTCATGCCACCTGCCCAGTGCCCCCCGCCGCTGTGGCCCCAGAGAGCCCATGGCACTGTGGCCAGTTCCGGGTGGCCAGACATGGCCCCCAACTCGTCGAGTGCCCGCTGAAAGGTCTTTGCCGATCCGTTCCGAGGATCGCACCAGAGTTGGCAATCGGTTTTCTCCGGCTGCTCGTAGGAGGGGGCGAGCAGCACACAGTCATGTTTTCGAGCGAGCGCCTGCCAATGCAGGTCATGGGCACCGGTGAGGCCGGACGCACACGAGCCCTCTCCGCACCCGTGCTGGTGGACGATCACACCGCGGAGTGTCTTCGCCTGTGGGGGAATCCATGCCGTGTATGTGACGGGGAAGATCAATGCGTCTGGTGTCGCCGCTGGTGCCGTCGCTTGTGATGTCGCTGGCTCAGCCGTCGGCTCGTAGCGGACGCGGTAGTAGGGCGGCTCCGCCGCCGGCCGAATGTCATATGGCGGCTGTTGGGCGATGCCGGTGACCGGTGCGAGGAAGCAGCTCGCCAGGACGGCTGCGGGAAAGAATCGCGTCGCTTGCGATGGTCGCATGCTGTGATCCATCCAGAAAAGGCTCTGCTTGAGGGGTTTGTAACGTGCGGAATCCGTGCCAGAGCAACCGCCACGTTCCAAACCCGTAGCTCGTCAGGCGTGGAAAAGGGGACGCAGCCAGTAGTGTTCGGCATGAAATCTGCGCCAGCTGTGGATGATCCCAAGCCGGCGCGATCCTCCTGCGGACCAGTTGGTGTCGCAGCCGGCCGGCTGGTTTCAGCACGCAGCGCCGGCACGTAAATCCCGGACAAGTTAAAAACTTGCCGCCACGGGAGAGAAGCACGTAACGTGCAAAACAGGACTGGCTGCGTCCCCTTCTCGGATCCCTTTTCGGAATGCAGTAATGGGCGATATAGGACTCGAAGACTCCTGAA